>NZ_JCACVY010000059.1:0-22911 GCF_058833935.1 Roseomonas sp. TS2
GCTGGCGGCCGAGCTGGCCTCGGGTGCGCGGGACCCGGCGGCGGTGGCCCGGCTGCTGGAATCGCGCCGCCTCGCCGCCCCGCCCGTCCGGGACCCGGTGGCGGGGCAGGCGGAGACGGTGCGGCTGGCCTGGCCGCTGGGATGGAATGCGGCACGGCTTGAGCTGCTGCCGCGCGAGGGCGGCGGCGGCCTGGCGCTCGACCTCGCCTGGCGCCAGGGCGGCTGGCAGATCCGCCAGGTGGTGCTGCGGACCGGCGCGGGATGAGGTTGCGGGAGCGGAGGCGGCCCCCGGCGGCGGCAGGCGCGCCGGGGGCACCGCCTCAGAAGCGGTAGCGCAGCGCGGCGCCGACGATCCACGGGTCGAGATCGGCCCGCGCGCCGATGGCGCCGCCATTGACCGAGACATCCGGCCGCAGGAACAGCTTCTTCACGTCCAGGTTGAGGCCCCATTCCGGGGTCAGGGCGTAGTCCACGCCGGCATTCAGCGCCCAGCCCCAGCTGTTCTCGATATCCACCTTGCTCACCGGCGCGGTGCGGCTGCCGCCCTCGCCATAGAACACCGTGTAGTTCACGCCGGCGCCGACATAGGGGCTGAGGCGCGCGGCGGGCAGGGGATGGAATTGCAGGGTGAGGGTGGGCGGCAGCGCCCAGACCCGGCCGAGATCGACATCGCCCAGCGCCGAGCCCTTCACCGTCACATCATGCCGGCTGGTGGCGGCGATCAGGTTCAGCGACAGGTTCGAGGTGAGGAAGTAGGTCAGGTCGAGCTGCGGGGTGAGCGTGTCGGAGGCTTCCGGCTTGCCGCCGATGGCATCGACGCGCCCGCCATTCTGCGGCAGCACGCCGATGGCGCCGAAGCCCACCACCAGATCCCCCGCCTGCTTGCCCCGGAAGCCGGGCAGTTCCTGCATCAGCCCCTGAGCCTGGGCCGGCGCCCCCATCAGGGCGGCGCTCATGGCGGCGCCCAGCAGCGCGCCGCACGTCATCTTGTTCACGACCAACCTCTCGTTCCAGGCGGCGCGGGCGCCGCCGGAAACGGGAGTAGGCCGATGTGCCGCACGATTCCTTGATCTGGATCATTCGGCGATCCGGGTCAGTCGGCGGTGATGCCGGCGGTCTGGATCACCTGCCGCCAGCGGCCGATCTCCTCGCGCTGGAAGCGGCCGTATTCCTCCGGCTTGTTGGCCACCACGTCGAGCCCGATCTGCTCCAGGCGCGGCTTCACCTCGGGGTGGTTCAGCGCCTCCATCACCGCGGTGGCGATGCGGCCGCGCAGCGCCTCGGGCATGTTGCCCGGCGCCATCACCGCCTGCCAGGAGGTGACGACGAAATCGGCCATCCCCGTCTCGGCGGCGGTGGGCACGTCGGGCAGGACGGGGTGGCGCTTCGCGCCCGTCACCATCAGCGCGCGCAGCCGGCCGGACTGGATGTGGCCGGCCACCGTGCCGAGATTCTGGAAGGACATCTGCACATTGCCGGCGATCAGGTCGGTCGCCGCCGCGGCGCCGCCGCGATAGGGCACATGCGCCACGTCGGTGCCGGTGCGCTGCTTGAACAGCTCGGTCGTCATCTGGTCGGAGGAGCCGACGCCGCTGGTGGAGTAGCTCGCCTTGCGCGGGTTGGCCTTCAGCCAGGCCACCAGCTCGGCCACGGTCTTCGCCGGCACCTTCTCGGGGTTCACCACCAGCACGTTCGGCGTGGTGACGGCCAGCGTGATGGGGGTGAAGTCCTTCACCGGGTCATAGCCCAGCTCCGGGCGCAGCGCGGCGTTGATGGCATAGACGCCGATCGAGCCCACCATCAGCGTGTGGCCGTCCGGCTCGGCGCGGGCCAGCAGGCGGCCGGCCACCTCGCCATTGGCGCCGGCCCGGTTCTCCACCACCACGGGCTGGCCGATGGTCTGGCTCATCCGGTTGGCGATGGCGCGCGCCACGATGTCGGACGGACCGCCGGCGACGAAGGGCACCAGCATGGTGACGGGCCGGTTCGGCCAGGCCGGCTGGCCGGAGCTTTGGGCGAGGGCGGCGGTGCTGGCCAGCAGCGGCAGGCCGCCCATCAGGGCGGCGAAGGTACGGCGGTTCATGGACGTTCTCCGGCACTGTCTTGCTTGTTCCCGTACGATGACATGATGGCGTGCCTCCTGGCCAGGGGGCATGGGCCTCTTTCACCCGGCCGGGCGCAGCCTCGGCGGCCGCCACCCCCGGTCATGGCGTCGCGCGCCGCATCCCGGCCTGCGGCACCACGTCTTGCCGCCGCGGAAGGCTGCGGATAAGCCGTGGCATCCGCAGCCGGCAGGACGATTCCATGGCGACCGACCTCGACATCGCGCGGGCCGCGCGGCTCCTTCCCATCCAGGAGATCGCCGCGCGTGCCGGCATCCCCGAGACGGCGCTGGAGCCCTATGGCCGGCACAAGGCGAAGGTCGGGCTGGATTTCGTCGCCGAGCAGGAGCGCATGTCGGCGCCGCGCGGCGCGCTGGTGCTGGTCACCGGCATCAGCCCCACCGCCGCCGGCGAGGGCAAGACCACCACCACCATCGGCCTCGGCGACGCGCTGAACAGCCTCGGCACGAAGGCGATGATCGCGCTGCGCGAGCCCTCGCTCGGGCCGTGCTTCGGGGTGAAGGGCGGCGCCACGGGCGGCGGCCGCGCGCAGGTGGCGCCGATGGAGGAGATCAACCTCCACTTCACCGGCGACTTCCACGCCATCACCTCCGCCAACAACCTGCTGGCGGCGATGCTGGACAACCACCTCTATTGGGGCAACGAGCTGGGGCTCGATGCGCGCCGCATCTCCTGGCGCCGCGCGCTCGACATGAACGACCGCGCGCTGCGCTCGATCAACGCGGCGCTCGGCGGCGTGCCGAACGGCTTTCCCCGGGAGGACGGGTTCGACATCACCGTCGCCTCCGAGGTGATGGCGGTGTTCTGCCTCTCGAAGGACCTGGCGGAGCTGCAGCAGCGGCTGGGCCGCATCATCGTCGGCCAGACGCGGGACGGGCGGAACGTCACTGCGCACGACCTGAAGGCCGACGGCGCCATGGCCGCCCTGCTGCGCGACGCGCTGGCGCCCAACCTGGTGCAGACGCTGGAGGGCAGCCCGGCGCTGGTGCATGGCGGGCCCTTCGCCAACATCGCGCATGGCTGCAACAGCGTCATCGCCACGCGGCTGGCGCTGCGGCTGGCCGATGTGGTCGTCACCGAGGCGGGCTTCGGCGCCGATCTGGGCGCCGAGAAGTTCCTCGACATCAAGTGCCGCAGCGCCGGCCTCGCGCCCTCCGCCTGCGTGGTGGTGGCCACGGCGCGGGCGCTGAAGATGCATGGCGGCGTGGCGAAGTCGGCCCTCGGCGCGGAGGATGTGGCGGCGGTCACGCGCGGCGCGGCCAATCTGCGGCGGCATGTGCAGAACATGCAGAAATTCGGCCTGCCCGTGGTGGTGGCGCTGAACCGCTTCACCAGCGACACCGACGCCGAGATCGCGGCGGTGCAGGCGGCGGTGCGGCCGCTCGGCGTCGAGGCCATCCTCTGCACCCACTGGGCCGACGGCGCCGCCGGCGCGGCCGACCTCGCCCGCGCCGTGCAGGCGCTCATCGCCGGTGGCACCGCCAGCTTCGAGCCGCTCTACAACGACCACATGTCGCTGCAGGGCAAGATCGAGACAGTGGCGCGCGAGATCTACCACGCCGCCAGCGTCAGCGTGCCGCCGCCCGTCGCCGCGAGGCTGCGGCGCTTCGAGGAGCAGGGCTTCGGCCATGTGCCCGTCTGCATCGCCAAGACGCAGTATTCCTTCAGCGCCGACCCGGCGATGCTGGGCGCGCCGGAGGGGCATGTGCTGCCGCTGCGCGAGGTGCGGCTCTCGGCCGGCGCCGGCTTCGTCGTGGCGATCTGCGGCGAGATCATGACCATGCCCGGCCTGCCGCGCCGCCCCGCCGCGGAAGGCATCGGCCTCGATGCCGAGGGGCGGATCGAGGGGCTGTTCTGAGCCGGCGGCGGGCGCGGTGAGCGGCGACGCGGCCCTGCTGCGCCAGGCCGCCGCGCGCCACGCCGCCGGCGCGCTGGATGAGGCGGAGGCGCTCTACACCCGCCTCCTGGCCCGCAGCCCGCGCGATGCCAACGCGCTGAACCTGCTCGGCACGCTGCACCGGCAGCGCGGCGACCTGCCCCGCGCCATCGGCCTGATCCGCCGCGCCGTGGCGCTGCGGCCGGAGGCGCCGGTGTTCCTGGCCTCGCTGGGCGGCGCGCTGGCCGAGGCGGGGCAGCTGGAGCCGGCGGTGGCGGCGCTGCGCGCGGCGCTGGCGCGGCGGCCGGACGACGCGGTGGCGCTGCGCAACCTGGGGCAGGCGCTGTGCGGGCTGGGGCAGGCGCGGGCGGCGCTGGCGCCGCTGCGCCAGGCGGTGGCGCTGGCGCCGGAGGCCGCCGAGACGAAGCTGGCCCTGGCCCATGCCTGCCGCGAGGCTGGCGCCCTGCCCGAGGCCATCCGCATGGCCGAGGCGGCGCTGGCGCACCACGACCCGGACGTGGTGGGGCAGGCGCGCTTCCTGCTGGCGGCGCTGGGCCGCGCGCCGGCGCCGGCGCGCGCCCCCGCCGCCTATGTGCGCGACCTGTTCGACCAGTACGCGCCGCGCTTCGCGGCGGACCTCACCGGCCGGCTGGGCTACCGCACCCCGGCCGCCCTGGCGGCGCTGCTGCGCGACTCGGGGCTGGCGCCGGAGCCGGTAGAGGGCGCGCTCGACCTCGGCTGCGGCACCGGCCTGTCCGGCCTGGCGCTCGCGCCCTTCGCGCGGCGGCTGGAGGGGCTGGACCTCTCGCCCCGGATGCTGGCCGAGGCGGCGCGCCAGGGCTGCTACGCCGCCCTGCACGAGGCGGACCTGCTGGACTTCCTGCCCCGCCACCCCGCCGCCTGGGACCTGATCGCCGCCGCCGACGTGCTGAACTACCTGGGCGACCTCGGCCCCGCTTTGGCGGCGCTGCGGGCGGCGCTGCGGCCGGGCGGGCTGGCGCTGTTCAGCGTCGAGCTGGCCGAGGGGGAGGCGGGCGGGGAGGGGCCCTACGCGCTCGGCCCCGGGCTGCGCTACCGCCACGCCCTGCCGGCGCTGCGCGCCACCTGCGCCGCCGCCGGCCTGGCCGGCGTGGCGGAGCGGCGGGACGTGCTGCGCCAGGAGCAGGGCGCGCCGGTCGACGGGGTGCTGATGCTGCTCCGCCGCACCTGACCGGCGGAGTTGAACGGCGCCCCCGCCCCTCAAGCCCCTGTTAACTTCCTGCACCGCAGATTGAGCCACCGTCACCACCGACGGTGACAGGGGACGAGACCGGCCCCGCCAGCAGGAGCAAGACCGGAATGTGTTGAAGCCCCGCACCCATGGGCGCGGCATCGGCGGCTTTCGCCTGCGGCCCGGAGCTTTCCCCTCACATGCCCGGTGCCATCCGCCCGGGTTCCGAAGGACCGCTGTTCATGTCCACGCTTGTGCTCGAACTGCGCCAGGGCGACCTGCTGGTCGTCAACGGCGCCCCGCTGCGCTTCCGCAACCGCGCCCGGGTGGAGCTGACCAGCCGCGCGCGGTTCCTCTTCGGCAAGCAGATCATGACTCCCGAGGCCGCCGACACCCCGGCCAAACGCATCTACTTCGCGCTGCAGACCGCCTATATCGGCAATGAGGAGGAGCGCGAGCGCGGCCTGGAGCTGGCACGCGATCTGATCGCCGAATTCCAGAGCATCACCACCTCCGCCCTGGTGCGCGAGATGCTGGAAAGCGCCCTGGTCCTGGCCCAGCAGGACGAGTGCTACCAGTCGCTGAAGCTGGTCCGCCGGGTGATGCAGCATGAGGATGCCGTGTTGCGCGCCGCCGCCGAGCCACCCACCCGCGCCCATCCCGTGCCGCCATCCGGCGAAGGGGCGGGAGCCATGGCGTGATGCCGCTCGGCCAGACGATCGCCACGGGGGGCGCATCCCTGGCGGAAAGCCGCGCGGCCGAGGCCGAGGCCTTCCGCGCGGCGGTGTCCCGACTGCGCCAGGCGCGGGCGGGCGGGGCCGGCCGGCGCGCCGCGGCGGTGCGTGCCACGCGCCGGCTCTGGCAGGCCGTGCTGCTGGCGGTGTGCAGCCCGGCCTGCCCTTTGCCGGATGCCCTGCGGGACGGCTTCGGCCTGCTCGGCAGCGCCGTGCTGCGGGAGCTGGAGCGGGAGCAGCCCGACCTGGACTTCCTGATCATGGTCAATGAGCAGGTCGTGGCGGGCCTCGCCACCTATCACTGAGCACGCCTCCGCGGGCATGCAGCCCAGCCCGCCCGGAGGGGTCTCAGCCCGCCTGCCAGCGCAGCCGCCGCAGCAGCCACTCGCGGTAGGCCAGCACGGCATCGGCGGCGGGGCAGAGCGGCGCGATGGTGGCGCGCGCCTCGGCGCCCACCAGGGCGGGGGCCGTGGTCTCCGCCGGCTGCTTCGCCTCATCCTCCTGCCAGAGCAGGGCGGCGCGCCGCCACGCGGCGACGACATCGGCCGAGGTGAGGCCGGGCAGCATCAGCGCCGCGCGCAGCCGCAGCGCCGCGAAGCCCGCCTGTGCCGCCGCCAGCGGCGCCGGGCGGATGGCGGGCAGGGCGCTGGCCGCCGGCAGCTCCGGGTTCTCCCGCCGGCCGGGCGTGTCCAGCTCCAGCCAGGGGGTCAGGCCCTGGCGGCGCGCCTGGGCGGCGGCGGCGGGAGCGGCGATCACCATGGCATCGGCCACGCCCTGGGCCAGGGCAGCGGCCGCCTCGCCGCCGGCGATGCCGAACACCGGGATGGCGGGCTGCCCGAGCAGGTCCAGCGCCAGCAGGGCGGCCGCCTCCGGCGCGTCGGGGCCCGGCAGCGCCAGCCGCAGCGGCCGCGCGGCGGTGGGCGCGAGGACGCCCCGCCCGGCCAGCACCGCCCCCTGCCAGGAGACGCAGAGCGGCAGCCAGCCCTCGGGCTGGAACTGGGCGCGGCTTTCCCCCACCAGCCGGGCATGCGCGGCCAGGCCGGGCAGCACGAGCAGGGTGCGGCCGTCGCCCGCCTCCAGCGTGGCGAAGCGGTTGGCGGCGGTGACGCCGTCCGGCCCGCCCAGCGTGACGGTGCGCAGCGCCACGGCGTGCGGCAGGCCGCGCGCCAGCCCCGCCGCCACCCCGCGCGCCCATTGCGCCGCCGCGCCGCCCTCGGGGCCGGGCAGCAGCAGGGTGGCGCTGTCCGGGGCCAGGGAAGCGGGAACCGGAGAGGCGGGAGCCAGGGCGGCGGCGCCCGGCTGGGGCTGGGCGCGCAGCGGCGGGGCCAGGGCCGGCATCAGCGCCGCCGCGCCGGCCAGCCGCAGCCAGGCCCGGCGGCCGCGCGGCGCGCCGCCCTGTGACGGTGCCGGGAAGGGGGAGTGGATGCCGCGCCCCGCCATGCCGCTCAGTCGTCGTAGGTGGCCAGGGTCTCGACCGGCACGTCGACGCGGGCGCGGCCGTTGAGGAAGCGCAGCTCGATCAGCGTCGCCGCCGCCGGCACCTCGGCGCCGGCCTTGCGCAGCAGCTGGATGGCGGCGGCCATGGTGCCGCCGGTGGCCAGCAGGTCGTCCAGCAGCACCACCCGCTCGCCGGGGCGCAGCGCATCGGCCTGCATCTCGATGCGGTCCTTGCCGTATTCGAGGTCGTAATCATAGCCGATGGTGGCGCCCGGCAGCTTGCGCGGCTTGCGCAGCATGATGAAGCCGAGACCGAGCTCCAGCGCCATCGGCGCCGCCATCAGGAAGCCGCGGCTCTCGATGCCGGCCAGCAGGGTCGGCCGGTAGGGGCGGATGATCTCGGCCAGCCGGTCCATCGCCCCGCGCCAGGCCGGGCCGTCCCGCAGCAGGGTGGAGATGTCGTAGAACAGGATGCCCGGCTTCGGGAAATCCGGCACGCCGCGGATATGCGCCTTCAGGTCGAAATCCTGGGTGCCCGAGGAAGTGCCCGAGGAAGCGCCGGAGGCGGGGGTGAGGCCGTTGTCAGGCATCGGGGTCTTTCAGTCAGCAGGAGGGGGCGGGCTGGGTGGCCCGGCCGGTCGCGGCGGAGACTAGGCGCCCCGGCCCGCCGCTGCAACGCAAGCCGCATGACGGGATGCTGCCGGGGCCGCCGGATCGAGGCTTGGCGAAGCGGCGGCGGCCTGCCAAGAGCAGATTCATGCCGCGCATCCTTCTGGCCTGCCTCGCGGGCTTCTGTTTCCTCGCCCTCTACCTGGTCGTGGTGCTGCGCATCGCCGACTGGATGCTGGGCCTGCACTGGGCGCTGCAGGTGCCCTTCTTCGTGCTGGCCGGCCTCGCCTGGGTGTTTCCCATCCGCGCCCTGATGTTCTGGGCAGCGCGGCGGCCGCGCTGAGGCGGGCAACGGCCGCGCGGCGGCCGCGCTGAGGCAGGCGGCGGCCGGGAGAAGGCCCCGGGCGGACAGCGCCGCCCGGGAGACTGAGCCTGCGGCGCCGGTCAGAAGGCGCGGCTGAGCGTCACCATCGCCCGCGCGTCACACAGCTTGGTGCCGGCGAAGCACTCGGCCTTGGAGAGGTTGGTGTCGTAGTAGCCGACCGTCAGGGCGAAGCCCGCCACCACCTCGCGCGACAGCGCGACGGACCAGTTGGCGTAGTCCGGCGCGCCGTAGCGCGGGTTCTTGTCGATCCACTGGTAGCCGTAGCGGCCGGCCAGGGTGACATCGAGCGGCAGGCTGACATCGGCGCCGCCCTCCAGGTAGATGGCCGAGCCGGCCTCGAAGTAGAAATCGGGCGAGTAGGCCAGGGCGCCGACGAACTTCACCGCGTCCAGCGTGTAGCTCGCCTTCGCGACCGCCTCGAAGTAGTTGTACTCGTAGCTGCCATCGGGCTTGTCGTAGCCCGGATAGGTGTAGAACACCCCGCCCAGATCCAGGTTCACCGGGCCGAGTTCGAAGCGGTAGCCGGCCAGCAGGTCCAGCTCCTGCCGCGCATTGCTGCCGGGGAAGGTGACGTTGCTGGCGAAGGCGCCGGCATAGAGGCCCGTCTCGTGCTGCACGTCGAGGGTGAGCGAGGCGGCCGGCCGGTTGCGCGTCTGCGAGATGCCGCGGAACAGGTAGTCCGAGGCAATGGCGGGCGTGGCCGTCACGGTCAGGCCGGCGCTCTCGATCGTGGTCTGCGCGGCGGCGGGCAGGCTCAGCGGCAGGATGCCCAAGGCGAGGGCAGCGGCGGAGGCCAAAGGAGACTTCATGGGCAGGTTCCCTCCAGCCGGAAGCCTCGTGCTTCCGGTGGTAACCGATGCCTTAGCAAAATGTGTGCAACTTTGATGACGTCGGCGCCGCCCTGCGGCGGAATCGGAAAGCCCCGCCTGCCGCCTCCCGGATAGGAGGGGCAGGCGGGGCTTTCCCCGGCCGGATCATTTGGTCGGAGCGAGAGGATTCGAACCTCCGGCCCCTGCGTCCCGAACACAGTGCTCTACCAGGCTGAGCTACGCTCCGTCGTTCCGGCCGGCGCGTCCTCTCGGGCACGGCGCGGCGTATAGCGGCAGGCGCGGGTGCCAGCAAGGGCGCCCGGACCGTGGCGGAGAAGAAAAAGTCACTTTTCTGCCGCGCCGGTCATGCTGTGATGCGCGCGGGACCGACGACGGAGGGACACAGGACATGCGGATGAGACAGGCAGGGCTGGCCTGCGCGGCGCTGGCGGTGGCGGCGCTGGCGGGCGCCTGGCAGGCCGCTCCGGCCCTGGCCCAGGCGGGCGTCGCCAGCGGCACGGCAGGCGATGTGGTGGCCGAGCGCAAGGCCGGGCTGAAGCAGATGGCCGGGCATCTGGAGGCCATCAAGGGCATCCTCGATTCGCGCGGGGCGCTGGAGCCGGTGGCCGGCCGCGCCACGGAGATGCAGCGCTTCTTCGAGAGCTTCCCCGCCCGCTTCCCGCCCGGCAGCGACACGGGCGACACCCGTGCCCTGCCCGCCGTGTGGTCGGACCGCGCCGGGTTCGAGCGCGCCAGCGCCAACATGGTGGCCGCCCTCGGCAAGCTGCGCGACGCGGCGGCCGCGGGCGATGCCGGCGCCACCGCCACGGCCTTCCGCGAGGCGGGCGGCACCTGCGGCGCCTGCCACCGCAACTACCGCGCCCGCTGAAGGCGGCGCGGGAGGGCGCTTCCCCGGCGCCCGCCCTTAGCCGAGGCCAGCGATGAGCCAGACCGCCGCCACGGCCAGCGCCAGCAGCAGCGCGCCCCGCAGCGGCGGGGCGATGCGCGGCGCCGTGGCGGCCAGGGGCGCGGGCAGCCACTTGCTGCCGGTCAGCATCGGCCGCACCAGATCCTGCCCCTTCACCAGCGCGTAGAGGCCGACCACCAGCACGTGCAGCGCCGCCAGCGCCAGGATCACGTTGAAGTTGCGGATGTGCAGGAAGGTCATCCAGTCGCTGACGGCGGCGGGGGCGTGCGCCGCGAGCGGGCCGCGGGTAAGGATCAGGTCGTCGGCGAAGAGGCCGCTCACCGCCTGCAGCAGCAGCACGGCCAGCAGCGCCAGCACCATCCAGCCGCCGGCGGCGTTGTGGCCCAGCTCGGTGTCCGGCGCGCGCCGGAAGAGGTGGCGCAGATGCGACAGCGCCGCCAGCGGCGAGCGCAGGAAGCGCGAGAAGCGTGCCGTGTCCGACCCCACCACGCCCCAGCCGGCACGGAACAGCAGCAGCGCCAGGATGGCGTAGCCGCTGGTCATGTGCAGATCCATCCGCCCCGTCTCCGCCGTCCACCAGGACAGGCCGAGCAGGCCGACGATCAGCCAATGGGTCAGCCGCACCCAGCCATCCCACACCTGCACGCGAATCCGTGTCTCGTTGCGCATCGCAGCCTTGCTCCCGTGGCCTGTGGCGGGGCAGCATTCAGCAATTCGCCGGTCCCTCCCCGCAAGGGGGCCGGGAGAGGGGCGGCGCCCCGGCTGCGGGAAGAATGCGGGATCGCCAGGTGATGCGAGCATGACGGATCGGACACGCCTGTCCCTGCTGGGGGTGGCGGGGGCCGCGCTGGGCGGCGGCCTGGCCGGGTGGCTCATGGTCGCCGCGCCCTCGTCCGGCCCGTCATGGCCCGCCGCCTGGTTCGCCCCGCCGGCGCCCCTGTCCGGCGCGGCCCCGGCCCCGGCGGCCGCCCCGCAGGTTGCCGCCGAGACGACGCCGCGCTTCGACATCGCCCGCATCGGCGCGCGGGGCACCGCCGTGGTGGCCGGGCGCGCCGCGCCGGGCGCCGAGGTGGTGCTGCTGCGGGATGACGGGCACGAGCTGGGCCGCGCCCGCGCCGATGCCCGGGGCGAATGGGTGATCCTGCCCGCCGAGGCGCTGCCGCCCGGGCCGCACGAGCTGAGCCTCGCCGCCCGCACCGCCCAGGGGGCGCTGCACCGGGGCGGGGAGGCCCTGCTGGTCCTGGTGCCGGCGCCGGAGGCGGGCGGTGGCGCCGCGCCGGAGGGGCCGCTGGCGGTGCTGCTGCCGCCGGCCGGCGGAGCCGCGCCACGGCTGCTGCAGGCGGCGGGGCCTGCCGCCCGGCCGGCGGCGCCCCCGGCGGGCCGCGCGCTGGCGCTGGATGTGGTGGATTACGACGATGATGGCGGGCTGCGCTTCGCCGGCAGCGCGCCGGCCGGCAGCCATCTGCGCCTCTACATCGACCAGGGCCATGCCGGCGACACGCGCGCCGACACCGAGGGCCGCTGGGCGCTGCGGCCCGCGACCCAGGCCGCGCCCGGCCTGCACACGCTGCGGCTGGACCAGCTCGGCCCGCAGGGGCAGGTGGCGGCGCGGCTGGAGCTGCCCTTCCAGCGCGATGCGGCAGGGCCGGCGGAGGGCCGCATCGTGGTGCAGCCGGGCCACAACCTCTGGCGCATCGCCCGCGCAACCTATGGCCGCGGCACCCGCTACACCATTATCTACCGTGCGAACCAGGAGCAGATCCGCGACCCGGGGCGCATCTATCCCGGCCAGGTCTTCACCCTGCCGCCCTCGTGAGCGGCAGGGCAGGGCGGACGGGGCGTCAGCGGTCAGGGATTGTTTGCGCTTCCCCGACGGACCATAACCAGGGGCATCATGGCGCTTATTGAAAGCCTTCGCTTGGTCCTGGCCCCGCCGCATCCGGCTGGCCGGCCCTTCATCATCGGTGGCGCGGCCGTTGCCGTGGTCGGGGGCCTGTTGTTGGGCTCCTGGCTGTTCTGGCTCGGTGTCGCCTTCACCCTGTTCTGCCTCTACTTCTTCCGGGACCCGGAACGGGTGACGCCGGACCGGCCGGTCTTCGTCGCCCCCGCCGATGGCCGGGTGGTGAGCGTGGCGCCCGCCGTGCCGCCGGCCGAACTCGGCCTCGGCGCCACGCCGCGCTGGCGCGTGGCGATCTTCCTCTCGGTGCTCGACGTGCACGTCAACCGCAGCCCGGTCGATGGCGTCGTCACCCGCATCGCCTACCGGCACGGCAAGTTCCTCAACGCCAGCCTGGACAAGGCCAGCGACGACAATGAGCGCAACGCCCTGGCGATCCGCCTGCCGGGCGGGCAGGAGATCGCGGTGGTGCAGATCGCCGGGCTGATCGCCCGCCGCATCCTCTGCAACGTGCGCGAGGGCGACCAGCTCCGCGCCGGCGAGCGCTTCGGCATCATCCGCTTCGGCAGCCGCACCGACCTCTACCTGCCGGAAGGCGTGAAGCCGGTGGTGACCGAAGGCCAGCTGATGATCGGCGGCGAGACGGTGATCGCCGAGTTGGCGCCCGCCCCCAACCCCGCGGCGGCCATGGCGCCGGGCACGGTCCTCTGATGGACGAGGCCCCCCGGCACCCCGCCCCGTCCTCCTCCTCGCGGCGCTTCCGCTTCGCCGCGCGCCAGCGGCCGCGTTTTCAGGGCCAGTCCTTCAACCGGCTGATCCCGAACATCCTGACCCTGCTCGGCCTCTGCGCCGGGCTGATGGCGATGCGCTTCGCGCTGGAGGCGCGGTGGGAGCCCGCGGCGGGCCTCATCATCCTGGCCGGCGCGATCGACGGCCTGGACGGGCGGCTCGCCCGCCTGCTCAAGGCCACCAGCCGCTTCGGCGCCGAGTTCGACAGCCTGGCCGATTTCCTCTCCTTCGGCGTAGCGCCGGCCATGGTGCTCTACCTTTGGACCATGCACGAGTATCGCGGCCTCGGCTTCGTGCCCTGCGTGATGTTCGCCGTCTGCATGTCGCTGCGGCTGGCGCGCTTCAACGCGGCGCTGGACGCGGGGCCGATGCCGCTGCCGGGGCCCCCGCCCAAGCCCGCCTACGCGCAGAGCTTCTTCACCGGCGTGCCGGCGCCGGCCGGCGCGCTGCTCGGCATGTTCCCCATCTTCGCCGCGCTGGCCTTCGAGGGCTGGGGCTGGACGGGGCTGGCCGGCGCGGTGCGGCACCCGGCCTTCGTCGGGCTGCTGCTGATCGCGGTGGCGCTGATGCTGGTCAGCACCCTGCCCACCTGGTCGTTCAAGAACTTCAAGGTGCGGCGCGAATACGTGCTGCCGCTGCTGCTCTCCATCGGCGCCTATGCCGCGCTGCTGGTTAGCGAGCCCTGGGCGGCGCTGGCGGCGGCCGGGCTGATCTACTGCGGCATGCTGCCCTTCTCCTTCCGCTCCTACCTGCGGCTGAAGCGGGAGACGGAGGCGCTGATGCAGCCGCTGCCGCCCCCTTCGGGCGGGACCTCCACCCCCGCACCATGAGCGGGCAGGGCGCAG
The DNA here is from genome assembly GCF_058833935.1 of Roseomonas sp. TS2. Classification (NCBI taxonomy): domain Bacteria; kingdom Pseudomonadati; phylum Pseudomonadota; class Alphaproteobacteria; order Acetobacterales; family Roseomonadaceae; genus Roseomonas; species Roseomonas sp. TS2. The sequence continues at coordinate 13,643 of NZ_JCACVY010000059.1, forward strand.
GCCTCGGCGGCCTGGCTCTGCCCCTGCCGGGCGGCGGCACCGCCCGGCTGCGCGGCGGCCCCTTCGCCGCCTGCCCTGCGGAGGGCTTCGCCCTCTGCCTCGATGGCGGAGCCGCCAACCGCCGGCGTGCCACCCTCCTCCTCCCGATTCCCGATTTCGGCGTGCCGGACGACCTGCCGGCGCTGCGCGCGGCGCTCGCCGCCACCCTGGCGGCGCTGCGGGCGGGTGAGGCGGTCTATGTCGGCTGCCGCGCCGGGCTGGGGCGCACCGGCCTGGTGCTGGGCTGCCTCGCCCGCCGCAGCGGCGTGACGGAGGAGCCGGTGGCCTTCATCCGCCGGCACTACCACCCCGGCGCCATCGAGACGGCGGCGCAGGAGGCCTTCCTGCGGGAGGCCTCGCTGGATGGCTGAACCACGCCCCGGCCACCGGCCGAAGCCTGGCTGGGCGATGCGCGTGCTGCCGCCCTACCGCCCCCCGCCCGCACCGGCCAATGACCGGCGGCCTCCGGGCCGCGGCGGACGGTGGCGGTTCCTGGCCTGGCTGCTGGTGCTGCTGGCCGTGCTGTTCCTTATCAAGGTTTTCTTCACTCCCGGCTCCTAGGCTGAGACTTCAAAGATCACGCGCTCGTGAGGTGTGTGTTTTGAAGGGTTTGGCTAACATTCCTAACCAATAGGTTGATGAATGCCGGGGGATTTTCGAATGCTTGCTGCCTCGCCGCCTCGCCGTGCCCTGCTGCGCGCCGTCCTGGGGAGCCTTGCCCTGGGCAGCAGCGCGAGCCTGCTGGCAGGCTGTGCGGCCCCGTTCGGGCAGCAGGCGCGGGGCACCCCGGCCGAGGCCATCGCCACCGGGGGATCGGCCGTGCTCTACAATGGCCAGGGCGGGCGCGGCGCGGCGGTGGGCTTCGGCACCCGGCATGTGCTGACCTGCGCGCATCTGCTGGAGGCCGGGGCCACGGGCGCGCGCCTCCGCCGCGCCGATGGCGCGGAGACCGAGGCCGCGCTGGCCGGCCGCAGCGCGCGGATGGACCTTGCCGTGCTGTGCGTGCCGCCCGGCTTCCTGGCCGCCGCGCCGCGCGCCGCCGAGCTGCCGCGCGAGGGGGAGGCGGTGTGGGCCGCCGGCGCGCCGGGCTTCGGCCCCGCCATCGCGCACGGGCATGTCGAGGCGCCGGATGCCGAGATGCCGGGCTTCGGCCGTGGCTTCACCGCCCGCATGCCGGCCCTGCTGGGCTATTCGGGCGGCCCGGTGGTGGATGCCTCGGGGCGGCTCATGGGCCTCACCGCCGCCCTGCCCAACCCCGGGGCGGCCGGCGCCCTGGCCCTGCTGACCGGCGCGGACCTGGACGGGCTGGCGCGGCGCGACCGGCAGGTCTTCGTGCTCGGCATCCGCCGGGCGGAGGCGGAGGCACTGCGCCTGCTCGGCCGCACGGCCGCTTGAGCGGCACCCATCGCCGCCGATTCCCCTGGACTTGGCCACCCCGCGCGCAGCATCGTTGTCGTAACAACCAAGGCGGGCCGTGCCGTCTTCCCCTGGCGGCGCCAGCCCGCATGCCAAGGGAACCCCGCCATGACGATTGCGAACATCCTGCGCGGCAAGGGCTCACAGGTGGTCTCCGTCGGGCCGCAGGACGATGCCGCGGCCGTCGCGCGCACCCTGGCGCAGCACCGCATCGGCGCCGTGCTGGTGCGGGACGCGCAGGGCGGCGTGCTCGGCATCCTCAGCGAGCGTGACATCGTCCGTGCCCTGGCCGGCCAGCCGGAGGGAATCGGCCGGCTGCAGGCCGACCAGCTCATGACCCGCGTGCTGCACACCATCTCGCCCGAGACGCCGATCACCGCCGCCCTTTCCATGATGACCGACCGCCGCGTGCGCCACCTGCCGGTGCTGGACGGGGCGGGCGCCCTGGTCGGCATGGTCTCGATCGGCGATCTGGTGAAGGCGCGCATCGCCGAGGCGGAACAGGAGGCGAGCGACCTGCGCAACTACGTCACCTCCGGGGGCTGAGCGGCGGGGCGGCTGAGCGGCGGGGCGGCGCCGCGCTGCACAGAAGGCGGTCAGGAACCGCCCAGGAACTGCGCGGAAGCCGCCCTCCGGCGCGCCCCTGCGCGACGGCGGAGGTCCGAAACACCCTTGCAAGGCTTTCGCGGGCGCGACGATGATGCCCGCCAAGCAAAACAGGCAGGGGTCTGGGTTCATGAACATCCACCGGCGTTCCCTTCTCGCGGCCGGCGCCGCCGGCGCGCTGCTGCCGCTCGCCGGGCGGGAGGCCCTGGCGCAGGCGCGCTGGCAACTGGCCACGCCCTATCCGGACGGCAACTTCCACACCCGCAACCTGCGGCAGTTCGTCGAGGCGGCGCAGCAGGCCTCGGGCGGCGCGCTGCAGATCCAGATGCACACCAACGCCGCGCTGCTGAAGATGCCGGAGATCCGCCGCGGCATTCAGACCGGCCAGGTGCAGATGGGCGAGATCCTGATCTCGGCCTATGGCAACGAGGACCCGTTCTTCGAGGTGGACGGCATCCCGCAGCTCGTCACCTCCTATGAGCAGGCGCGCAAGCTGGCCGACCTCTCCCGCCCCTACATCGAGGCACGGCTGAAGCGCACCGGCATCACGCTGCTCTACATGGTGCCGTGGCCGCCCTCGGGCTTCTACACCAACTTCCCGGTGGATTCGATCGAGGCGCTGCGCGGCAACAAGATGCGCACCTTCAGCGCCGCCACCAACCGATTCGCCACGCTGGTCGGCGCCACGCCGACCCTGGTGCAGGCGGCCGAGGTGCCGCAGGCCTTCGCCACCGGCGTGGTCAACAGCATGGTCACCTCCGCCGCCACCGGCGTCGATGTGCAGGCCTGGGACTTCGCCAAATTCTTCACGCCGATCGGCTTCACCTGGACCAAGAACGCGGTGATGGTGCAGACCCGCGCGCTGGAGGCGCTGCCCGAGGCGGCGCGCAAGGCGGTGCTGGACGGCGCGAAGGCGGCCGAGACGCGCGGCTGGGAGATGTCGGCCGCCGAGCAGGTGGCGCGCGAGAAGATCCTGGCCGAGCGCGGCATGACGGTGAACCAGCCTTCCGCCGCGCTGCGCGAGGGCATGGCCAAGGTCTCCGAGACCATGGTGCAGGAGTGGCTCGCCAAGGCCGGCGAGGATGGCAAGAAGCTGATCGACGCCTACCGCGCGGCCTGAGGCCGCGCCCGCCGCGCCGCCGCCGCCCGGAAGGCCCCCGCCAGGGGCCTTCGCCCGGGCGGCGGCCTGCCCCGCCGCAATCGCCGAACCCGAGAGGCCACGCATGCGCGCCCTGCGATCCGTGCTCGACTTCCTGTATCTGCTGGGCGGGGTGGGGGGCGCGCTGGCGCTCACCGCCATCGCCCTCGTCATCGCCGCCCAGGTGGGCGGGCGCTTCCTCGGCCTGACGGTGGCGGGGGCGGACGACCTGACCTCCTTCGCCGTGGCCGCCTCCGCGCTGCTGCCGCTGGCCTATGCCTTCCGCCATGGCGCGCATATCCGCGTGGACCTGATCATCGGCCGGCTGCGGGGCCGGGCGCAATTCCTGCTGGAGGCGGTGGCGCTGCTGCTGGCGCTGGCCATCGTGCTGGCGCTGGGCTGGGCGCTCTCCGACCTCGCCACCGATTCGCTGGAGTTCGACGACGTGGCGCAGGGCACCGTGCCCTGGAAGCTGTGGATTCCGCAGGCCCTCTCGGCGGTGGGGGTGGTGCTGTTCGCCCTCTCCCTGCTGGACGACCTGGTGGTGCACCTGGCCGGCGGCACGCCCTCCTACCGCCGCGCCGGCGAGGGCTCGGCGCTGGACCGCGCGGCGGAGGAACTCTGATGGATCTCGCGCAGACCGAGGCGGGGCTGCTGCTGCTGGCCCTGCTGTTCCTGTTCCTCGGCCTCGGCGTCTGGATCGGCCTGGCGCTGATGCTGGTGGGCTTCTGCGGCGTCGTCGTGCTGCCCTGGCTGATTCCCGCCATGCCGGCCATGCCGGTGGAGAAGGTGATGGGCACCGCCATCTGGCAGGCCATGGCCTCCTGGACGCTGGCCGCCCTGCCGCTGTTCATCTGGATGGGCGAGATCCTGTTCCGCACCAAGCTGTCGGAGGACATGTTCCGCGGCCTCGCCCCCTGGGTGCAGCGCCTGCCGGGGCGGCTGATGCATGTGAACGTCATCGGCTGCGCCATCTTTGCCGCCGTCTCCGGCTCCTCCGCCGCCACCGCCGCGACCATCGGCAAGATGTCGCTGCCGGCGCTGGCGCAGCGGCGCTACCACCTGCCCATGGCCATGGGCAGCCTGGCCGGCGCCGGCACGCTCGGCCTGCTGATCCCGCCCTCGATCGTGATGATCGTCTATGGCGTGGCGGCCGAGGTCTCGGTGGTGCGGCTGTTCATCGCCGGCGTGCTGCCGGGGCTGCTGCTGGTGGCGCTGTTCAGCGGCTACATCGCCGTCTGGTCGCTGCTGCACCCGGAGCTGACGCCGCCGCGCGACCCCTCCATGCCGCTGCGCCAGAAGCTGCGGGAAAGCGCCCAGCTCGTGCCGGTGATGCTGCTCATCGGCTTTGTCATGAGCAGCATCTATTTCGGCTGGGCCACGGCGACGGAGGCGGCGGTGTTCGGCGTCGTCGGCGCGCTGGCGCTCTCGGCCTGGGGCGGCACGCTGAGCTGGGCCTCGCTGCGCGACAGCCTGATGGGCGCCACGCGCCTTGCCTGCATGATCAACCTGATCCTGGCCGGCGCCGCCTTCCTGACCCAGGCCATGGCCTATTCCGGCATTCCCGCCGCCATGGGCGCCTGGGTGGGCGAGCAGGGCTTCAGCCCGGGCATGATCATCCTGGTGCTGACGGTGATCTACCTGATCCTCGGCTGCTTCATCGACGGCATCAGCATGATCGTGCTCACCGCCTCGGTGGTGCTGCCGGTGATCTCGGCGGCGCAGTTCGACATGGTGTGGTTCGGCATCTTCATCGTGCTGGTGGTCGAGATGGCGCAGATCACGCCGCCGGTGGGCTTCAACCTCTTCGTCATCCAGGGGCTGACGGGGCAGGGCATCTTCGCCGTGGCGCGGGCGACGCTGCCCTTCTTCCTGCTGATGGTGGTGGCGGTCGCCATCGTCACCGTCTTCCCCGGCATCGTCACCTGGCTGCCGCGCACCATGCTCTCCGGCTGATCCTGGCGGAGGCCGGGCCAGAGTGGCGGCACAACCTTTCTCCCTGCCCGGCGTTGTTGCGAACGCAGACAGGGAGAACTCCGATGAGATTACATGTGATGGGTGCCGCCGCTCTGGCCCTGGCGCTGGCCGCCTGCGGCACGGATGAGCGCGAGCGGGTACAGGGCGGCGCGGCCGCCGGTGCCGCCACCGGGGCCGGCGTGGGCGCGCTGGGCGGCCCGGTGGGCGCGGCGGTGGGTGCGGTGGTCGGCGGTGGCGCCGGCGCCGTGACGGGCGCCACCACCTCTCCCTCCGACGTCAATCTCGGCCGCCCGCTGTGGCGCGATCCGGAGGTGCGCACGCCGCTCGACGAGACCAACCGCCGCGGCAGCAGCCGCAGTTCCTCCCGTGGCAGCCGCGCCAACAGCGACGGCGCCTATATGGGCGGTGGCATGGTGGTGGAGCCGGGTGGCACCCCCGCCAACCCGCGTCCCGCCAGCAGCACGGGCAACACCGGCAGCGGCATGAGCGGCTCCGGCATGGGCGGCTCAGGCATGAGCGGCACGGGCACCAGCAGCACCAGCAGCACCGGCAGCGGCATGAGCGGCTCGGGCACGGGCAGCACGGGCATGGGCGGCTCCGGCGGCGCCGCGACCACCACGACGGGCGGCGGCACCACCAGCGGCGGCGCCATGTCCAGCCCGACGCCGGTCAGCCCGGCGCCGCGCACCTCGCCCTGAGGGAAACGGCCGGAGGCAGCCTTTCCGAGGCAGCCTCCGGCCAGGGTGCCCGGCCCGGCCGGGCCGGGCTCATGCCTGATCCGCAGGCTCCGGCCAGCCGCCACGGCCGAAGCGCTGCACCTCCAGCAGGTAGCCCGCCGGATCGCGGAAGAAGAAGTGCTCCACGCCATAGGCTTCCGACCAGGCGGGCGCTTCGCCCACCTCCACACCCCGCGCCTTCAGCAGGGCGTGGCATTCCGCGACCCGGGGGGTGACGAAGGTGATCACCACGCCGCCCTCCGCCCGCGGTTCGTCCCCGGCCCGGGGGGCACGGGCGCGGCAGACTCCCAGGAAGGCCCGCGGCGCGTCGGCGCCGCCCGCCACCGCGTAGATGCGGCAGCGCCCCTGGTCCTGCACCAGCGGCAGTTGCAGGACAGTCTCGTAGAAATGCCAGCTGGCCTCGGGCTGCTCGGTATAGACGAAGGTGATCTGTTGGCCGAGGCCAGGCAGGGCGGTGCGCATGGCGCGATCCTGCCCCGCCACGGCCAGCCCGACAATGGGAGGCACGTCCTCCTTCCGCAGCAGGAGGCACCATGAAGCCGCCCATCCCCGTCCACGAGCCGCTCTGGGTGAAGGAGTTCAAGGCCTTCATCATGCGCGGCAACGTTGTCGACCTCGCGGTCGGCATCGTCATCGGCGCGGCCTTCACCGGAATCGTCAACTCCCTGGTGCAGGACCTGATCAACCCGCTGATCGGCCTGATGATCGGCGGCGTCGACTTCTCCAACGTCTTCGTCGTGCTGAGCGGCGAGCGCGGCCCCTCGCTGGAGGCGACGCGGCAGAGCGGCGCGGCGGTGCTGGCCATCGGCCTGTTCATCAACGCCATCATCCGCTTCCTCATCGTGGCGATGGCGATCTTCTGGCTGCTGCGCATGCTCACCCGACTGCGCGTGCGGCACAGGGAGGAGCAGAGCGCGCCGCCCGCGCCCACCACGCAGGAGAAGCTGCTGATGGAAATCCGCGACGCGCTGGTGTCGGGGCGCGGGGCCACCCAGGCCGCGCCGCCCCCGGCCGGCCCTGCACCGCGCCCTTCCTGAGGCCGCGGCGTGGTCGCCCAGGGCGGTGAGGGATGCTAGGATGACGGACATGCGCTTCAACCATCCCCCCTCCCTCGAGGACCTCCAGGACATGGCGGAGACCGCCTTCGCCGCCATCCCGCAGGCGCTGCGCGAGGCGGTGCGGGGCGTCGCCATCCTGGTCGAGGACGTGCCCGACGAGGAGACGCTGGAGGCGATGGACCTCCAGCACCCCTGGGAGCTGACCGGCCTCTACCGCGGCACGCCGCTGACCGAGAAGACCAGCCTCGGCGTGGCCGCCGAGCCGGACATGATCCTGCTCTACCGCGAGCCCATCCTGGTGGAATGGATCGAGACCGGGGAGGATCTGTTCCGGCTGGTGCGCAACGTGCTGATCCACGAGATCGGCCACCATTTCGGCTTCTCCGACGAGGAGATCGCCCGGCTGGAAGGCGAGGGCTGAGGCTCCGGCCCCTTCCGCTCAGCCCGCCAGCGCCCGGGCCACCGCTTCGCGCAACTCCGGCAGCACGGCCTGCTCGAACCAGGGCCTGGCATCGGCCCAGACCTTGGTCCGCCAGGAGGGGTGGGGCAGCACGGCCAGCCCGCGGGGCCGCAGCGCCGCCTGGTCCCGCACCGTCTCGCCGAAGCGCGAGGCCGCGGCCCGGCCCAGCACCGCCCGCACCGCATGCGCCCCCACCAGCAGGGTGAGCCGGACCTGGCGCATCGGCGGAATCAGGCGGGGGTGCCAGAGCGGCGCGCATTCCGGGCGCGGCGGCGCGTCGCCGCCCCGGGGCAGGCGGCCGGGGTAGCACAGCCCCATCGGCACGATCGCCACCCGCGCGCCATCGTCGAAGGTTGGGCGGTCGATGCCCATCCAGCCGCGCAGCCGCTCGCCCGAGGCGTCGTTCCAGGGCAGGCCGGTGACGTGCACCCGGCTGCTCGGCGCCTGGCTGATGATCAGCACCCGCGCCGTCTCGCCCACCCGGAAGACGGGGCGCGGCCCCAGCGGCAGGGCGGCGGCGCAGAGGGTGCAGGCGCGCGCGGCGGCGGCGGCTTCCTCCAGGGTCAGGGCGCGTGCTCCGCCAGCAGCGCCGCCACGAAGGCGGGCACCAGCGCCGTGGCCGGCCCGTGCCGCGCCTCGTCGAACAGGCGGCTGCCGGCGCTGGGCTCGAGGTTCAGCTCCACCGTGCGCGCCCGGCCGCGCAGTGCCGCCACGAACCCCGCCGCCGGATAGACCTGCCCCGAGGTGCCGATGGAGAGGAACAGCCGGCACCCCGCCATCGCCGCCTCGATCCGCTCCATGCCGAGCGGCACCTCGCCAAACCACACCACATCCGGCCGCATCCCGCCGGCCTCGCCGCAGCCGGGGCAGGGGGTTTCCGTGGACAGGTCGCCGGCCCAGGGCCGGGTGGCGCCGCAGCGCAGGCAGCGGGCATGGCCCAGCCGGCCATGTATGTGCAGCAGGGAGGGGGCGTCCTCTCCCATGGCGCGGTCATGCAGGTCGTCGACGTTCTGGGTGACGAGCAGGAAGGGCGCCGGCCAGCGCGCGGCCAGCCGGGCCAGCGCGTCATGCGCGGCGTTGGGCCGGATGGCGGGGTCGCGCAACTGGGCGCGGCGCATGTTGTAGAAGGCATGCACCCGCGCCGGGTCGTGCGCGAAGGCCTCCGGCGTGGCGACATCCTCGATGCGGTGGCGGGCCCAGAGCCCGTCCGGATCGCGGAAGGTGGCGAGGCCGGATTCGGCGGAGATGCCGGCGCCGGTCAGGATGATGAGGGGCGGTGCGGACATGGGCGAGGCTTCCCGCGGCGCGGGGCCGCGGTCAAGCGCCGGCTTCGGGCGCCGCCGCCGCCGCCACCACCGCCCTGGCCCGCGCCGCCCTCAGTGCTGGTGGCCGCCGCCGCTCCGCCCCGGGCTGGCGCCCGCCGCCGCCACCGCCAGCTCGACGGTGATGCGGCCGGCCCGCTCGAAGACGAGGGTGACGGGCACGCGGTCATCCTTCCGCAGCGCCTGCTTCAGCCCGATCAGCATCAGGTGGTAGCCGCCGGGGGCAAGCTGCACCTCGGCACCGGGCGCGATCTCGATGCCCTCGACGGGGCGCATGCGCATCACCCCGCCTTCGTGGATGTGGGTGTGGATCTCCACCGCGCGGGCGATGTCGGCACTGCCGCCCACCAGCCGGTCGGGCGTGGTGCCGGTGTTGCGCAGGGTCATGAAGCCGGCGCCGGTGATGTTGGCCGGCGCGGCGCGGCTCCAGGGATGGCCGATCTCGATATCCCCGAGCGTGTAGCTGTGGGCGGCGGCGGGGCGGGCAAGGGTGGTGCAGAGGCTCAGGCCCGGCAG
>NZ_JCACVY010000060.1:0-22592 GCF_058833935.1 Roseomonas sp. TS2
TGGAATCTCCGCCGGAGACCGGAACCCCCGTGGACGCCGCCGACCTCGCCGAGGCCGTGCGGCAGCTCAAGCGCGCCTCCGTCCTGGTGGTGGGCGACGCCATGCTGGACCGCTACGTCTATGGCCGCGTCACGCGCATCAGCCCGGAGGCGCCGGTCCCGGTGCTGGGGGTGGAGCGCGAGGTGGCCATGCCCGGCGGCGCCGGCAACGTGGTGCGCAACCTCACCGCGCTGGGCGCGGCGGTGGCCTTCCTCTCCGTGGTGGGCGACGACCAGGCGGGCAGCGACCTGACCGGGCTGATCGGCGGCCAGCCGCGCGTCGAGCCCTGGCTGCTGGTTCAGGGCGGCCGCGCCACCACCACCAAGACCCGCTTCATCGCCAACGGGCAGCAGATGCTGCGGGCCGACCACGAGATCGCCCGCGCCGTGCATCCGCGCCTCGCGGACCGGCTGGTGCGCATCGCCACCGACACGGTGGCCGCCACCTCGGTGATGGTGCTCTCCGACTACCGCAAGGGCGTGCTGGCGGGCGACGTGCCGGAGCGGCTGATCGCCGCCGCCAAGGCCGCCGGCCGCCGCATCGTGGTGGACCCGAAGGGCGAGGATTTCTCCCGCTACGCGGGGGCCGACGTGATCACCCCCAACCGCGCCGAGCTGGCGCTGGCCACCGGCATGCCGGTGGACACGGAGGAGGAGATCGTCGCCGCCGCGCGGGCGCTGCAACGGCACCATGGCTTCCCCGCCGTGCTCGTCACCCGCTCCGAGGATGGCATGACGCTGCTGGAGGGCGACGTGGTGCACCACCTGCCGGCCGAGGCGCCGGAGGTGCACGACGTCTCCGGCGCGGGCGACACGGTGGTGGCGGTGCTGGCCGCCGGCTACGCGGCCGGGCTGCCGCTGCCGCTGGCGGCGCGCATCGCCAACATCGCCGGCGGGCTGGTGGTGGGCAAGGTGGGCACCGCCGTGGCGCGGGAGGCCGACCTGCTGGAGGCCCTCACCCCCGAGCGCGGCGCGCTGCGCAAGGTGCTGCGCCGCGCCGCCGCGGCCGAGCAGGTGGAGCGCTGGCGCCAGCGCGGCTGGCGCGTGGGCTTCACCAATGGCTGCTTCGACCTGCTGCACCCCGGGCATGTGCACCTGCTGGAGCAGGCCCGCTCCTGGTGCGACCGGCTGGTGGTGGGCGTCAACGCCGATTCCAGCGTCAAGCGGCTGAAGGGCCCGGCGCGCCCGATCCAGCTCGAGGCGGCGCGCGCCGCCGTGCTGGCCTCGCTGGCCACCGTCGACCTGGTGACGGTCTTCGAGGAGGACACGCCGGTGGAGCTGATCGAGCTGCTGCGCCCGGACGTGCTGGTGAAGGGCGCCGACTACACGGTGGACCAGGTGGTGGGCGGCGAGCTGGTGCAGGAATGGGGGGGCGTGGTGAAGCTGGCGGCGCTGCTGCCGGGCAATTCCACCACCGCCACCGTGGCGCGGATGCGGGGCTGAACCGCCCCATGCGCTGGGAAACGCTGTTCGAGAGGCGCCGCTTCCTCTCGGACGCGGCCCGGCCGGCACCCAACCGCAACGCCTTCCAGATCGACCAGGACCGCATCGTCTTCAGCCGCCCCTTCCGGCGGCTGCAGCAGAAGACCCAGGTCCACCCCCTGCCCTTCAACGCGCATGTGCGCAACCGCCTGCTGCACACGCTGGAGGTGGCCTCGGTGGGCCGCTCGCTGGGCTTCGCCGTGGGCTCCCGGCTGGCGGGCGAGCTGCGCGCGGCCGGCCACACGCCGGACGACCTGGGCTATCTCGTGCAGGCCGTCTGCCTGGCGCACGACATCGGCAACCCGCCCTTCGGCCATGCCGGGGAGGAGGTGATCGCCACCTTCATGGCGCGCTGGATGGAGGCCGAGGGCCGCCCCAGCGGGCTGGGGCTGGACGAAGACCTACGCTTCTTCGACGGCAACGCCCAGGGCTTCCGCATCCTGACGCGGGCCGATGGCTACCGCGAGCGCGGCGGGCTGAAGCTGACCTCCGCCAGCCTCGGCGCCTTCCTGAAATATCCCTGGGATGCCCTGGACCCCCGCGCCGCGCGGCAGGGCCGGGCGGGCGTGAAGTTCAACCACTTCGCCACCGAGCGCGAGGCCTTCGCCGCCGTCACCGCCGCCTGCGGCCTGGGCGGCGCCCATGCCCGCCACCCGGCCGTCTGGCTGATGGAGGCGGCGGACGACATCACCTACGGCCTCGCCGACCTCGAGGACGCGGTGGAGTTGCAGATCGTCCCCTACGCCACCTACGAGGCCCTGGTGGCGCCCCTGGCACGGGTCGAGGCCGGCCGGCTGGCGGATGAGGACACCGAGGCGCAGAAGGTGGCGCTGCTGCGCTCCGGCGCCATCGGCCGGCTGATCGGCGCCGTCACGGAAGCCTATTGCGAACACCACCCGCGCTTCATGGCCGGCGCGATGCCGGCGGGCGAGTCGCTGATCGGGCTGTGCGAGGCGGAGCTGCGCGGGCTGTTCCGCGCCGTGCAGGACACCAACCGCGACACGCTCTACTTCCACCCGCGCAAGGCCGAGTTCGAGATCGGCGCCTGGGACGTGCTGGAGAAGACGCTGGCGGTGTTCCTGGAAGCCTGTCTGGCGGTGGCGCGGCACGGCTTCGACGACATTCCCTCGCGCCCCCGGCAGGCGCTCTCGCTGATGCAGGACTACCACCCGAAGCCGGGCTTCTCCCCGAGCGAGACGATCCGCTGCGCGATCGACTTCGTGGCGGGCATGACCGACAACTACGCCGCCCATCTCGCCGCCCGGCTGCGTGGGCTGTGAGAGAGGAGCCAGCGGCTCCCCTCCCTTGCACCCGTCCTGGCAGCCGGCCCGGCGGACGCGCTCAGTTGGCGCTTGAAGGCCGCTGCTGCTGCGTGGGGTTGCTGCCCGGCGGCCCCACCTCCCGGGTCTCCAGCGACGGTGCGCCGGTGGTGTGCTGCGACGGCGCGCCGCCGGGCTGCGGCGGGCCGCCGCCACGCTCGGGCCGGCTGGCGGCGTTGCCCGGCGTCGGCGTGGTGGGGCCGCTGGGCGCGGCGCCGCTGTTGTTGCCGGTGCCGCTCTTGGCCTCCGGCCCGCTCAGCGTGGCGCCGTTCTCCAGCCCCGGGCGTGGGCCGAGCGGGTTCTGCGCCAGCAGGAAGCGCGGCGTGGCCTCGCTGCGGCGGTCCGGGCGGGACGGGGCCGCGTCCTCCGTCCGGGGCGTGGTGTCCAGCTCGCGCTCCGCCGCGGTGCCGGGCGGGTTGCCGGGCTTGCCGTCCGACTGGCCGGGATAGGCGCCGGAGGTGTTGGTGCCGGCGGCACGGTCCAGCGCGCGGGTGGCCTCCGTGCCCGGCGGGTTGCCGGGCGTGCCGTCCGACTGGCTGGGGTAGGCGCCGGAGGTGTTGGTGCCGGCGGCGCGGTCCAGCGCGCGGGTGGCACTGTTGTTCTGCAGGGTCTGCCTGTCCGACTCGCCGGGCGCCGGCCCCGGCGTGGCAGCAGGAGGGGCGGAGCGGGTGTCCTGGGCCAGGGCCGGGCCGGCCACCAGGGCGGCGGCGGCGGCCAGGGCCAGCAGGTAGGGGCGCGCGTTGGCGGTCATCTCTTCCTCCGTCATGGGCGCGGGGCGCGCCGTCATGGAGGAAAACCACCCCGCCGGGGCGGGGTTGCGCGGGTTCAGGCCGGCGGCTCGCGCGCCACCAGGATGTTCATCAGCCCGCCCGGCTGGTTGGCCAGCCTGCCCCAACTGACCGCCTCCAGCTTCCCGGTGCCGCCGATCAGCCAGGCGGAAAGCCCCAGCCCCTGGAACTGCGCCGCCACCTCGGAGGCGCCGACGCCCGAGCGGGCCATCAGCGCCGGGGCGAACTCCATCATGATGCGCACATCGGGCGAGCGCTCCAGCAGCTGCGCCATGCCGCGCAGCGCCCGGCCCTCATAGCCTTCCACATCCATCTTGATGACATCGACGGTGTAGGAAGGGTCGGGAAACATCTCGTCCAGCACCACGACATCCACCGTGACGCTCTCGGCCTTGCTGCGGGCCGGGTTCATCTGGATGTTGCCGCCGCCGGACATGCTGGGGTTGAAGGTGAGCACCGCCTGCCCCTTCGCGTCGCCCACCGCGACGGCGTGCAGCCTGGCCCATTTGTAGCCGTTGGCGCGCAGCGAGGCGGCGGACAGCTCGGCCAGCCGGGGGTTGGGCTCGAAGGCCTCGACCTGCCCTGTGGCGCCGGTCAGCTTCGCCGCGTGCAGGGCGTAGAAGGCATGGTTGGCGCCGATGTCGAACACGGTGTGCCCCGGCTTCACCAGCCGGCGGAACAGCTCCAGGTAGTTGCTCTCCCACCGGCCGACGGTGAGGAGGTGCACGCCGATGTCCTGGCTGCGGGTATCGACATAGATCCGCTGCCCCGTCTCCAGGAAGGTCAGCGCCGTGTGGTCGCCCAGGTAGAGCGACTGGGCGTTCATCATGCGGCTGGTGCGGGTGGCGAAGAACGAGGTGATCTCCTCCAGCCGCTTGCCGATGTGGTCGAGCTTGGCGCCAAGGCGCTGCTCGACCTGATCTATACGGCTTTCCAGCGCGGCAATACGGGCCGAAAGCTCCTGCTCGCTCATCGCGATCTCCTCATGCGGGGCCGGATGTTAGAGAGGCGGGATTCAGCCCGCAATCGGGCCGCCCCGGCCGCTCACCGCGGCCGCAGGTAGCTCTTGCGGTCCAGATACCCCTTGCGCCAGCGGGTGATGGCCATGCGCTCGAACAGCCCCGCCTTGGTGAAGGGATCGGCGTTGATGAAGGCCTCCGCCTCGGCGCGGGTCTCGACATCGACGATGTAGAAGCCGCCGCCGGCGTCGCTGCCATCGTCCTTCAGCTTGGCGCCGCAGGCCAGCAGCCGGTCGACCTGCGATTCGAGGTAGTCGATGTGCTCCTCGCGCGTGGCCTGGCGCAGCGCCTGGCTGTCGGGCTTGTCGAAGGTCTCGATGATGTAGGGCATGAAGAGGGCTTCCTCCGTCTTGTCTTGGACGGTGGCAGCCTAGCGCCTGCGGCGCCCCGCGCCAGCCCTCCCCTTGCCAGCCCTCCCCTTGCCGGATCCGGCCAGCGGAGGGCGCGGCGAAGGAAGGGGGCGCGGACCGGGGTTGCACGCCCTGCCCGCGTGCAAAATCAATCACCGGCGGTGTCCCCCTTCAGGTACCGCGCGGCTGGATCAGGCGGTTCGCATAGTGCGCCCGATCCCCCCGGCCCGCTTCCGGTCTCCGGCCCCCCCTGCGGGCCGGAAACCGATTCCCGCTGCGGCATCGGGGCTGACGGAACCCGGGGGGAGAGTGCGGGATCCGGTGACGCGGTGGGACGGTAGTAACCGCTTTCCGCCAGCCTCGCTGCAACTGCGAGTTATTCGCAAATAAGCCCATGGGCGGGGCGGCGTCAAGCATCATTTGCGAGCGGCTCGCAAAAAGAAAGGGCGGGCCATCCGCATGGCCCGCCCCCCTATCTTTCCGGCCCCGCCGTGCGGGGAGGATGGGTCAGATCATCAGCTCGATCAGGAACGGCGCCTGCTGGGCGCAGGACTGCGCCAGCAGGTCGGCGCATTGCTCCAGCGTCGTGGCGCGGGCCGCCTCCACACCCATGCCGCCGGCCAGGCGCAGCCAGTCGATGTCCGGGTTGCTGAGGTCGAGCATGCTCATCGCCGTCGGACCCGGATTGGCGCCGACATTCTGGTACTCGCCGATCAGGATCTGGTACTTGCGGTTCGACAGGATGATGGTGGTGACGGGCAGCCGCTCCCGCGCCTGGGTCCACAGTGCCTGCAGCGTGTACATGGCCGAGCCGTCGGCCTGCAGGTTGATGACGCGGCGCTGCCCGCCGGCGCCGATCGCAGCGCCCGTGGCCAGCGGCATGCCGCAGCCGATGGCGCCGCCGGTGATGTGCAGCCAGTCATGCGGCGGCGCGGCGTGGGTCTCCTTGTAGAAGCCGCGGCCGAAGGAGACGCTCTCATCGGCGACGATGCCGCCCTCCGGCATCAGCGCGGCCAGTGTGCGGGCCAGGCCCTCCGGCGTCGGCGCGCCCTTGGCCGGCTCGGGGCGCGGGCCGGGGTCGGGGATGGCGGCCTCCGGCGCGCCCAGCTCATCGACCAGCGCCTGCAGCGCGGCGAGGCCATCCTCCTCGTAGCGCGACAGCACGTGCACGCCGGCCGTCTCCGGGTAGTGCAGGCTCGGCTTGCCCGGATAGGCGAAGAAGCCGACCGGCGCCTTCGCGTTCACCAGGATCAGGTGCTCGACCCACTTCAGCGCGTCGATCGCCATGTCTGCCGGATAGGGCACGCGCTCCAGCTGCATCCGGCCACGGCCGCGCTGCACCCGGGCGTTGGACATCTCGGCCAGCACGCGCTGGCCGGTGGCCTGGGCGGCGCGCCAGGCCAGCGCCTGCCCCTCCGCCCGCAGCGCGACGCCGCCGAGCAGGATCAGCACATTCTTCTTCTCGCGCAGGATGCGGGCGGCGTTCTTCACCGCATGCGGGTCCGGCGCGGGCGCGGGCGGCACGGGCAGCGCCTCGGCCGGCTCGGCGCCCTCGTTCCAGGCGGTGTCGGCGGGCAGGATCAGCGTGGCGATCTGCCCCGGCGCGGTGCGCGCGGCCTGCACGGCCACGGCGGCATCGGCGCCGACGCGCTTGGCGTCCATCGCCGTCCGCACCCAGCCGGAGACGGGGCGCGCCCAGCCCTCGGTGTCGGCGGTGAGCTGGGCATCCAGCGGGCGATGATAGGTCGCCTGGTCGCCCACGATGTTGACGATGCCGCTGCGGGCGCGGCGGGCGTTGTGCAGGTTGGCCAGGCCGTTGGCCAGGCCGGGGCCGCAATGCAGCAGGGTGGCCGCCGGCTTCTCGGCCATGCGCCAG
The DNA here is from genome assembly GCF_058833935.1 of Roseomonas sp. TS2. Classification (NCBI taxonomy): domain Bacteria; kingdom Pseudomonadati; phylum Pseudomonadota; class Alphaproteobacteria; order Acetobacterales; family Roseomonadaceae; genus Roseomonas; species Roseomonas sp. TS2. The sequence continues at coordinate 6,873 of NZ_JCACVY010000060.1, forward strand.
TAGCCATCGGCCATGCCGGTGACGATGTTCTCCTGCAGCCCCAGCACGCAGCGCATGCCGGGAATCCGGTCCAGCGCGGCGACGAAATGCATCTCGCTGGTGCCCGGGTTGGCGAAACAGGTGTCCACCCCGCTCTTCAGCAGCGTGTGGACAAGGCTCTCGGCTCCGTTCACCGGCGTCTCTCCCTCGGCGGTCATGTCGCGGAGGGTGCAGCCAAAGCGGCGCGGGGCCAAGAGCGGCTGTATCGGAAGGCGCTACCCGAGCAAAAAAGACCGGCAGCCGGGCCGCTTCCGGCCGCCGCTCAGCCCAGCCAGGCGGGAACCGGCAGGCCCTTCTCCCGCAGGAAGGCCGGGTTGAAGAGCTTGGACTGGTAGCGCGCGCCGCCATCGCAGAGGACCGTCACCACGGTGTGGCCGGGGCCCAGAGCGCGCGCCACGCGGATGGCGGCGGCCACGTTCAGCCCGGCGCTGCCGCCGACGCAGAGCCCCTCCTCCGCCAGCAGCGCATAGACCTGCGCCAGCGCCTCGGCGTCGGGGATGGTCTCGGCGCCGTCGATCGGGGCGCCCTCCAGGTTGCCCGGCACGCGCGCGGCCTGGCCGATTCCCTCGGTGATGGAACCGCCCGGGGTGGCCTTCACCGTGCCGCTGTTCACCCAGGGGGCGAGCGCGCTGCCCTCCGGGTCGGCCAGCACGATGCGGATGCCGGGATTGCGCGCCTTCAGTGCCCGCGCCGTGCCGGCGAGCGTGCCGCCGGTGCCGCAGGCGCAGGTGAAGGCATCCACCCGGCCGCCCGTCTGCTCCCAGATCTCGGGGCCGGTGGTGCGCTCATGCGCCAGCGCGTTGTCCGTGTTGTCGAACTGGTTGGCCCAGACGGCACCCAGCTCCTCCGCCAGGCGGCGGGAGACATGCACGTAGTTGCCGGGGTCGCTGAAGGGCTTCGCCGGCACCAGCCGCAGATCGGCGCCGATCATGCGGAGGAAGTCCAGCTTCTCGCGGCTCTGCGTCTCGGGCACCACGATGACGCTCCGCCAGCCCCGCGCCTGCGCGGCGAGGGCGAGGCCGATGCCGGTGTTGCCGGCCGTGCCCTCCACCACCGTGCCGGGCTGGCCCGGGGTGAGCAGCCCGCGCTCCACCGCGCCCTGCAGGATGCCGAGCGCCGCACGGTCCTTCACCGAGCCGCCGGGATTCATGAACTCGGCCTTGCCCAGGATCTCGCACCCCGTCTCCTCGGAGGCGCGGCGCAGCCGGATCAGCGGGGTGTTGCCGACGGCGCCCCAGAAGCCGCCGGCGATACGGGGGGTGCCGGCCGTGGTCTCGGCCGTGGAATCCGGAGCAGTCTGACCCAACTGGATGCTCATGCGGCGGCGCCCTCCTGAAGGATGGAGGAAATCACGCCCTGCGATCGCATGTCAACGGAACCCCGCCCGGAAAGCCCGAAATGAAATCGGGGTTTAGAAGTCCCGCGGCGCCGGAGCGGCTTTCAGTCGCCCGGCTCGGGGTGACGCAGCAGCCAGAGCCTCTCATGCGCCGCGACCAGGCTTTCCATGTTCTTGCGCCGGTTGTGGTCAGGCGCCGTGGGGCGGCGGGTCAGCATCGTCTCCAGGATGCGGAGCAACTCTTCCGCCACCTCGAAATCGCCCTGATCGCAAGCCTGGTGGAAGGCGATGAGGATTTTGTCGGACAGGCGGCGCGTATGGCGCGGGGCAGCCTGGCCGCTGCGCGCCGACTCGCGATCCGCCCGGCCCTCTGACAACTCATCCGCCATGATGACGCTGCTCCTCGATCTACAGCCCCGCCATTCAATTATTAATCCGCAAATAAAACGTATTTGTGGAGGGGCGGGAACTGCCTCTTAGCAGGTCTTGCAGCGGCCTGCCTACCGATGACACAGCTGCGTGAGAAAGCGGAGGCACAGGTTTTTTTGGAGTGTTACATTCCCGCCAACTGCCCGCGGATGGCGGCGGCAATATTTTCCGGCGGGGTCTGCGGGCGCAGCAGGCTGCGCACGCGGCCGTCCGGCCCGATCAGGTAGATGAAGGAGGAGTGGTCCATCAGGTACTCGCTCATCTCCGGACGGTTGACCTTGGCATAATAGACGCGGAAGCGGCGGGCGGTTTCCGCCACCTGCTCGGGCGTTCCGGTCAGACCCACCATGCGGGGGTGGAAATTGGCCACATAGGGCTTCAGCGCCGCCGGCGTGTCCCGCTCGGGGTCGATGGTGAACAGCACCGGCGTCACCCGCTCCGCCTGGGCGGGCGGCAGCAGGTCCATGGCGGCGCTGATGGCGCCGAGCTCGGTGGGGCAGACATCGGGGCAGAAGGTGAAGCCGAAATAGGCCACCAGCAGCCCGCCCCCGAAATCGGCCTGGGTCACGGTGCGGCCATCCTGGTTCACCAGGCTGAAGGGGCCGCCCAGGCTCATTCCCTGCGGCAGCTGCACACCCCCGGCGGAGGGCAGCGGCGCCTCCTGCCCGGTGAGGGCGGCAACCTGCCGCATGAAGGCGTCGCCCAGCGGCTCCCCCGGCTGCCGGCCGAACCACGCCACGCCCCAGAGCGCGCCGAGGCCGAGGATCAGGACAAGGACGAGGATGCGGAGGAGGCGTTGCATGGCCCCCTCATTAGCCGATCGCCCCCCGCTTGATGAGGGCGAAAAGCCGGGCGGCGGAGGCTCCCCTCCCCCGCCCGGCGCTTCACCCGGGCCTTACCGGGGCGTTACTGGGGCAGGATCTGCCCTTCCGGCTGCTTGTCGGCGAACACGCCGTCGGCGAAGGCCTCCTCCCAGGAACCCTGGGTGCTGGCCTTGGAGTATTCCGTGGCGCGGCCCTCGAAGAAGTTCATGTGCTCCACGGCGTTCAGGATCTCGTCCAGCCAGGGCAGCGGGTTCTTCTCGATGCCGTAATGCGCGTCGAGGCCGAGCTGCTGCAGGCGGCGGTCGGCGATGAAGCGGATGTAGAGCTTGATGTCCTCGGGCGTCATGCCCTGCACGCCGCCCAGCTCGAAGGCGAGGTCGATGAAGGCGTCCTCGTGCTCGACGATGGTGGTGCAGATGGTGGTCAGCTCCTGGCGGAACTGCTCCGTCCAGATCTCCGGGTTCTCCTGGATGAAGGTGCGGAACAGGCGGATGACGGAGAGGCAGTGCAGCGTCTCGTCGCGCACCGACCACGTCACGATCTGCCCCATGCCCTTCATCTTGTTGAAGCGCGGGAAGTTCAGCAGGATGGCGAAGGAGGCGAAGAGCTGCAGGCCTTCCGTGAAGGCGCCGAAGGCGGCCAGCGTCTTGGCGATCTCGGTCTTGTTGTCGACCGAGAAGGTCTGCATGTAGTCGTACTTGTCCTTCATCTCCTTGTACTTGAGGAAGGCCTGGTACTCGATCTCCGGCATGCCGATGGTGTCGAGCAGGTGCGAGTAGGCGGCGATGTGCACCGTCTCGATGTTGGAGAAGGCCGAGAGCATCATCAGCACCTCGGTGGGCTTAAACACCTGGCTGTAGTGCTTCATGTAGGCCGAGTTCACCTCGACATCCGCCTGGGTGAAGAAGCGGAAGATCTGGGTGACGAGATTGCGCTCGGTCTCCGTCAGGTTCTTCTGCCAGTCCTTCACGTCGTCCGCCATCGGCACCTCTTCCGGCAGCCAGTGGACGCGCTGCTGGGTCTGCCAGGCATCGAAGGCCCAAGGGTAGCGGAAGGGCTTGTAGACCGGGTTGGCGGTCAGCAGGTCCATCTTCTCGGGCGCGGCGTGTTCGGACATGGGGTCTCTCCGGTGGCTCGGTCATGGCGCGCCGCACGGCGTTCCTGCGCCGCGCGTCGTCTGGTGTCTGGCAGAAAGGTTCCGGGTCAAGCGCGGGCGGCTTGCGGCCGCAGGGGCGGGAGGCGCGGCGCCCTGCATCCGCCGCCGTGAAGCTCAGGAAAGGGCTGCTGCGGACGGCAGGAACTTTCCCTGCTGCGATGTCCTGGCATGCCCTTCCATTCACACACTCCGGCGGGTTTCTCGGTCCGCAGCATATGGGGCGAGGCAGCGCAGCGCAAGGCGACAGCCGGGCGATTCGGCAGCCGGCACACCACATCTAGTGTCCCTTCTGACACACAGGCACGAACTGTGGACATTTCGGCCTGAAACCATCCTCCCCGCTCCCTTGCGCCAGGCTGCGGCGCGCTGCGCCTCGCCTGCGGCAAGGGCTCCCGCGACGCCGCTGGCCGGAGACTCCACCGCAGCCTGCGGGCCAGCACGGCGCGGCCCGGCGGGAGGAGCCGTGCACCCCGGCGCGTGGCAGGCCGGGCCCCCAAGACCGGAGGAGGAGAGTGCAACTCCGGGTAGAAAACAGCCACGAACAATAGACATTGATATGCGCAAGTACCGGCTGGCCGCGTGCCAGGTCCAGACTGGAGCTTGGCTGGAGCAGCCATTTCTTTTCCGTGGCTTAGCAACGGAAGAGAGATCAGGGCACACCAAGTATTGCGACATTTTTGCCGCGTCACCGCGGAATCACTTTTCAGCGGGCTGCAGTCACTTCTGCGGCATTTATTGACAGTTGTATAAGGTCCTGACCTGCCCGGAACGATTGCGGAAAGGGCCAGGCCACACTTCCGCCTTCCTCTTCTCCATCACGCCGGCCAGTCCAGACCTGAGCCAACCGGCCGCTTCCCGCGGCGTGGTTCCGGCTGAGGCGCGGCCCGCCTTCTTCCAGCTTCGGCCTCCCGCAAAAGCGGATCTGACAGTTCATAAAGAGAGAGAAAAAATGGCCAGTTCGCCTTCTCCCTATGTCCTCAACGTCGACGAGGCCTACTACTTCACGTTCAATCCCGACGTGGCCGCCTCCGGCATGAGCGCCGCCATGCACTTCTCCCTGTTCGGGAAGGCGGAAGGCCGCAGCCCCAACGCCCTGTTCGACCGGGACTACTATCTCGCCGCCAACCCGGACGTGGCCGCCGCCGGCACCGACCCCTTCGAACACTTCCTCGATTTCGGCCTGCGTGAGGGCCGCAGCACCACGCCGCTGTTCGATGCCACCTTCTACCTGGCGCAGAACCCCGATGTCCGCGCCGCGGTCGAGGCCGGCACCATGACGGCGGCCGAGCATTTCTTCCGCTTCGGCCAGTCCGAGGGCCGCTCGCCCAACGCCGCGCTGGACCTCACCGCCTATCTCGCCGCCAATGACGATGTGCGCGCCGCGGTCGAGGCCGGCACCTTCGATGCGCTGACCCACCTGCTGACCTACGGCTTCGCCGAGGGCCGCGATCTCGGCAATGGCGTGAGGCTCACCGACTTCGCCGCCGACAGCGCCTTCACGGACGCCGTGGCCGCGCAGGACGCCCACGCCGCACTGGCCCGCATGGCCGCCGTGGCGCCCTTCTTCCCGGATTTCCAGGCACCCGCCGGCTGGCAGCCCGCCGCGGACACGCCGATCCCGACCGACTTCACCCCGGTCGACGGCGCCGTGCTGCGCGTCCCCGCCGGCGTCGAGATCCCCGAGGGCATGACCCTCTCGCGGGACGTCTTCCTGCCCTACCTCACCGTCACGGTGGAGGAGGAGGTGCTCCGCTTCGGCGGCAATGCCGAGGGCGAGATCACGCTGCAGCGCGTGGACGGCACCCTGGTCTTCACGCGCGAGGGCGAGAGCGTCAGCGCCGCCGGGCCGGTGGCCGAGATCGCGCTGGGCGATGCCAGCCTCGCGGCCCCCGCAGGGGCGCTGGACGGCCTGGCCGTCACCGGCACCGGCACGGTCATCCTCTCCGGCCTGGAGGCCGGGACCGACCTCTCCGGCCTGGCCGCCAGCCTCGACGTGACGGCCCTGGTCGCCGGCGACCTGGACATCACGGGCAATGCTGCGCTCGGCACGGTCGACACCTTCCGCGTCGCCGAGGGCGCGACCCTCACCCTCTCCGCCGGCCAGGCCGGCGCGGCGGAACTGGAAGGCCGCTATGTGGTGCAGGATGCCACCGCCGCCTTCTTCGACGGCGCGGCGCCGCGGCCCTTCCTGGCCGGCGCCGCCGGCGTGACCGTCACCGACATGGCGAGCCTGGCGCAGCTGGCCGCGCTGCGCGGGGCCTTCGAGGGCGAGCTGGCCTATGACAGCCTCTCGGGCGACCGCGCCGCGCTGCTGGCCGACATGGCGAGCCAGGACGGCGACGGCACCTTCGTGAAGCTCGGCAAGGCCGTGCTGGTGACCGACGCGGCCAGCCTGGCCGAGCTGGACGCCATCGACGCGGCGAACGGCAATGCCGGCGTCAGCGTCACCGCCGTGGCCGACACCGCGGCGAACCTGATGAATGACGGCACGCCCTTCGCGCGCGTCACGGAAGGCGTGGCCGTCACCGTCACGGATGCGGCCACCCTCGCCCAGCTTGCCACGATCGATGCGGCCAATGGCGGCGGCGCGCTGAGCTACACGGCCGTCACCGACGCGGCCTCGGCCCTGGTGACGAACAGCGACGGCTATGTGCGCGCCGGCACCAACGTCACCGTGACGGGCGCCGCCACCCTCGCCCAGCTCGCCGGCATCGACGCCGCCAACGGCAATGGCGCGCTGAGCTACACGGCCATCACCGACACGGCGGCGGCCCTGGCGGCGAATGCGGCGGGCTATGTGAAGGACGGCACCGACGTCACCGTGACGGGCGCCGCCACCCTCGCCCAGCTCGCCGGCATCGACGCCGCCAACGGCGACGGCGCGCTGGTCTACACGGCCATCACCGACACGGCGGCGGCCCTGGCGGCGAATGCGGCGGGCTATGTGAAGGACGGCACCGACGTCACCGTGACGGGCGCCGCCACCCTCGCCCAGCTCGTCGGCATTGACGCCGCCAACGGCGACGGCGCGCTGGTCTACACGGCCATCACCGACACGGCGGCGGCCCTGGCGACGAATGCGGCGGGCTATGTGAAGGACGGCACCGACGTCACCGTGACGGATGCCGCCACCCTCGCCCAGCTCGCCGGCATCGACGCCGCCAACGGCAATGGCGCGCTAAGCTACGGCAGCGTCACCGACACCGCGGCCAACCTGGCGGCGAACAGCGGCGGCTATGTCCGCACCGGCACCGACGTCACCGTGACCGATGCCGCCACCCTCGCCCAGCTCGCCGGCATCGACGCCGCCAACGGCAATGGCGCGCTGGGCTACGGCAGCGTCACCGACACCGCGGCCAACCTGGCGGCGAACAGCGACGGCTATGTCCGCGCCGGCACCGACGTCACCGTGGCCGATGCCGCCACCCTCGCCCAGCTCGCCGGCATCGACGCCGCCAACGGCAATGGCGCGCTGAGCTACGGCAGCGTCACCGACACCGCGGCCAGCCTGGCGGCGAATAGCGACGGCTATGTCCGCGCCGGCACCGGCGTCACCGTGACCGATGCCGCCACCCTCGCCCAGCTCGCCGGCATCGACGCCGACAACGGCAATGGCGCGCTGAGCTACACGGCCATCACCGACGCGGCGGCCGCCCTGGCGGCGAACGCGGCGGGCTATGTGACGGACGGCATCGACGTCACCGTCACCGATGCCGCGACCATCGCCCAGTTGGTGGCTATCGACGACGCCAATGGCAATGGCGCGCTGGAGCACGCGCTGATCACCGATAGCTGGCAGGCGCTGCTGGCCGATGATGCGGCCGCCTATCTGCCGGGCGCCACCACCATCACGCTCACCAGCTACAATCTGGGCCAGGTGGCGGTCTCCGACGTGCAGCGGCTGCTGGCGATCTCCAACCTGGTGGATGGCGGCGGCGACCGCATCGAGCTGGCCGACCTGGCCTACACGCTGAACGACCTGCCGGCCAACTTGGCCCAGGGCAATGCGGCGGCCATCGTCATCCATGCCGATACGGTGACGGCCTCGGCGCCGGCCACGGTGGCGCAGGCCGTGGTCATCTACGACCGGGATGCGACGGCGAGCTACGCGATCACCGACTCCGCCGCCGCCCTCGCGCGCAGCGACAGCGAGGCCGATGCGGCGATCCGCCACGCCGGCGACCTGAACGCCAGCACCGCGGCCACCGCCGCCCAGGCCACGGTCATCCATGACCGCAATGGCGCCGGCGCCGTGCACTACGACGTCTACGACCATTTCCAGAACCTGTCGGGGCTGGCCTCGGCGGTGCGGAACACGGCGCACGACATCACGGTCAACGGCTACTACTACGGCAACGTGCTGAGCACGGCGGACGCGGCCACCGCCGCCGCCTGGGGCAACACGGGCGCGACGAACATCTACAACATCCGGGGCACGGCCTCGGAGGTGAGCGCCTTCGTCACCACCCACCAGGAGACGGGCGGCGAAACCGCGCTGCGCTACACCTTCAGCGTCCTGGATTCGGCAGCCGGCGTGCTCGACCGGATCAACGCCAATGATCTCGCCTTCGTCGCCGGCAACGCTGCCACCGAACTGACGGACGACAACAAGGCCTCCTATGTCACGGTCAACGGCAGCTTCACGGTGGATCAGGCGCAGACCTTCTGGAACGCGGTCCAGCCGGTGCTGGGCTCCGACCAGGCCACCGAGCAGCGCACCTACTACGGCGTGATCGACTCGGTGGTGAACTACACGAACGAGGAGGTGGCGACCGCCGGCATCCGCGGCACGGACTACCTGCGCGTCGTCGACAACGCCGCCAATGTGCACGCCGCGCAGAACGGCTTCGACAACGCCCACGCGGATATCTTCTGGCTGCTCGACTCCCGCAACAACGGCTCGGATTCGATCTCCGTCACCGGCAGCGCGGGGGACCAGTACATCAGGGGCACCGCGGGCAGCGACTACATCGCCGGCGGCGCCGGTGCCGACTACATCAGCGCCGGAGCCGGCAAGGACACACTCCATGCCGGTGACAGCGGGGCCGACACGGTGTGGAACACCGCCATCTACAACAGCTCCAACACCATTATCGGCGGCCGCGATGGCGACAACATGTTCGGCAGCGCCGACTTCGACAACTACATCTACCAGGGCTATGACCGGGCGCAGCTGATCGCCGAGTCCGGCACCACCCAGTGGACGCGCGACTACATCAGCAACTTCAGCCTGGGCGACCGCATCTACTTCCAGGGCGCGGACAGCGTGCAGTTCCTCAGCAACGGCCTGGCCAGCGCCAGCACTGTGAGCTCGGACAGCCTGGGCCTGGCCATCCGCTACGAGAAGAACGTGCAGGTGCTGAACTACTCCGGCAATGGCGTGGTCGAGGCCACCCGCGTTCTGCTGGATGTCAGCGACAATGCCGGCCGGTTCGACGACGTTGCGGACATGCACATCATCCTGGTCGGGTCGAACATCGACGTGAACTGGGACAATGGCGCGCTGATCTTCGGCGGCTGACCCCCGGCCGGAGGGTACTCCGGATCACGCGCCGGGGCGGCGATCCCGCCCCGGCGCCCCTCAGGCAGCTCCCACTCGAGCTGGCTGCGCAGACACAGAAAAGGCCGGAGCGGGATCGCCGCTCCGGCCTTGCTGATTCAGGGAAGAGCTGGCGCCGCCTACTGGCAGGCCAGGCACTCCTCATAATCGGTGCCGTTCTCGCCGGCCACCGCGCGGGTGGTGCGCGGCGGCGGCACGGGCAGCACGGCCTCCAGGCTGTTGGCCGCCGCGAAGCCCAGCGCCGGCTGCACCGCCACCTTCTCGCTGATGGTGTCGGCGCGCTGGATGGAGAGGCTGCGGCAGTAGTAGAGCGACTTCACGCCCTTCTTCCAGGCCTGGTAGTGGATCTGGTGCAGGTCGCGCTTGTGCACGTCGGCCGGCAGGAACACGTTCACCGACTGGCTCTGGCAGATATAGGGCGTGCGGTCGGCGGCGTGCTCCACCACCCAGCGCTGGTCCAGCTCGAAGGCGGTCTTGAAGATCGCCTTCTCCTGCTCGTCCAGGAAGTCGAGGTGCTGGACGCTGCCCTTGGTGACGGTGATGTTGGTCCAGGTCTCGTCGTCGTCGCGGCCATGCTTGGCCAGCAGCTTCTTCAGGTACGGGTTGCGCACGATGAAGGAGCCGGAAAGCGTCTTGTGGTTGTACACATTGGCCGCGATCGGCTCGATGCCGGGCGAGGCGCCGCCACAGATGATCGAGATGGAGGCCGTTGGCGCGATCGCCATCTTGTTCGAGAAGCGCTCCATGAAGCCGTATTCGGCGGCATCCGGGCAGGGCCCGCGCTCCTCGGCCAGCTGGCGGCTGGCGGCATCGGCCTGGGTGCGGATGTGCTTGAACATCCGCTTGTTCCACACCTTCGCGATGACGCTCTCGAAGGGCACGTTCTGCTGCTGCAGGAACGAATGGAAGCCCATCACGCCGAGGCCCACGCTGCGCTCGCGCATCGCGCTGTACTTCGCCCGCGCCATGGAATCGGGCGCGGTGTCGATGAAGTTCTGCAGCACGTTGTCGAGGAAGCGCATCACGTCGGGGATGAAGCGCGGGTCGTCCTTCCACTCCATCCAGGTCTCGAGGTTCAGCGAGGAGAGGCAGCACACGGCGGTACGCTCGCGCCCGTGCTGGTCGCGCCCGGTCGGCAGGGTGATCTCGGAGCAGAGGTTGGAGGTCTTGACCTCCAGCCCGGCCAGCTTCTGGTGCTCCGGCCGCGCGTTGTTCACGGCGTCGGAGTAGATGATGTAGGGCTCGCCCTGCTCGATGCGCGCCATCAGGATGCGGATCCACAGGCCGCGGGCCGAGATCTTGCGCACCACGGCGCCGTCCTTGGGCGAGGTCAGCGCCCACTCCTCGTCGGCCTCCACCGCGCGCATGAAGGCGTCGGGGATCAGCACGCCGTGGTGCAGGTTCAGGGCCTTGCGGTTCGGGTCGCCGCCGGTGGGGCGGCGGAGGTCGATGAACTCCTCGATCTCCGGGTGGGAGACGGGGAGGTAGACCGCCGCCGAGCCGCGCCGCAGCGAGCCCTGGCTGATCGCCAGCGTCAGGCTGTCCATCACCCGGATGAAGGGGATGATGCCGCTGGTCTTGCCGTTCTGCCCGACCTTCTCGCCGATCGAGCGCAGATTGCCCCAGTAGGAGCCGATGCCGCCGCCCTTGGAGGCCAGCCAGACATTCTCGTTCCAGAGGTCGACGATGCCGTTCAGGCTGTCATTCGCCTCGTTGAGGAAGCAGGAGATGGGCAGGCCGCGCGTGGTGCCGCCGTTGGAGAGCACCGGCGTGGCGGGCATGAACCACAGCCTCGAGATATAGTCGTAGATGCGCTGGGCGTGCGCCGCGTCGTCGCCATAGGCGCTGGCCACGCGGGCGAACAGGTCCTGGTAGGATTCGCCCGGCATCAGGTAGCGGTCGTCGAGGGTGGCCTTGCCGAAATCGGTCAGCAACGCATCGCGGGAACGGTCCACGCGCACCTGACCATGCCCCGCGAGCTGAATATCATCGGCAAGCTGAATGGCATCGAACACGACGGGAATCCCTGATGGCTGGGGTACTGAGGCGGGCACATTTGCACCGCCCTGACCGCGCCATCAACCCATATCTGGTGGGTCGGATGCGGCGCCTACCCCCACAATTTGCTTGCGTGACCTTTCGCCCACAGGGTGCCCCGGCGGCGAATCCCCGAAAAATCTGGCAATGCCAAGGTTATCCACCGGCCGGCTCAGAACGGGTGGGAGCGGTAAAAATTATCTGACGCCCGCCCCCTGCCCCACGATCAGGCGCCGGCGCGGCGCGCCACTTCCGCCCGCAGCTTCTCCACCGTGCCCAGCACACGCTGCGCCGCGCCATCGGTGTCCTCCAGGCTCAGCGGCATGGAAAGCGGGGTGATGCCCTCGCGCACGGCGCGCTCCGCATCCTCGTACAGCGCGTCCCCGCGCAGTTCGCGCGGCACCCGGCGCACGGCGCCGTGCACGCGCTGGGCCGCGGCCTTCATGTCCATCCGCGCCGGTGTCATGGCCTTCTGCTGGTTCGAGGCGGGCTCGCTCCCGCTGCGCTGGATGGCCTGGCGGAGCTGGTCCTCCGCCTCCTGCAGGATCCGCGCATAGTCCCGCAGGTCCGTGGCGGCGGGCTGCGGCGAGGCAGGAGGGCTGGCATCGGCCTGGGGCCGGCCGGGCTGTGGCGGGGTTGCCTGGGTCTGGCCGGGGCTGCTCTGCGCCAGGGCCGCGCCGCCGAGCCCCGCCAGCAGGGCCAGGGCCAGAATGGGCTTCACAGGTCGCATGTTCGGCTCTCCTTGCTTCGCCGGGTCCGCCCCGGCTTCAGCGGGGGGAAACCGGGGCGGAGGGCCATGGTTCGCCCCCCTCGCCGCGCACGGCCGGGCGGAGGCAGGCCAGGGGTACGCCAGGAAGGGCAGGCACCAGCAGCGCGGGCACAAAAAAAGGAGCCCGGGAAAATCCCGTGCTCCTGCACTTTGTTTGGTAACTGGCGCGCCCGAAAGGATTCGAACCTCTGACCCCCAGATTCGTAGTCTGGTGCTCTATCCAGCTGAGCTACGGGCGCTTGCCAGTGGCCGGGGAATACCCAACCGGCGGCCGGCGCGCAACATGGGGCGGCACGGTTTTGGCAGTTTTTTTGCACCTTTCCTCCATCAAAACGAGCCACGCCCCCTTCCCGGCCCCACCGCCCGGCCGCCTGCCCCTTGGTCTTTCCCGCGCCCCGCGCGAGGCTCTGCCCCGGGGCCACGCGCTGCGCCCCGCACGGAAGCCCAGGGGCGGCAGGCCCCGGACCGGGAGGACATCCAGAGCATGACCGACACACCCAGCCCCTTCTCGCTCGCCGGGCAGACCATCCTGATCACCGGCGCGGCGGGCGGCATCGGCGCCGCCACGGCGCGGCTCTGCGCCGCCCAGGGCGCGACGCTGATCCTGGCCGACCTGCTGGAGCCCGGGGAGATCGCCGCCCGCATCGGCCCCGCCGCCGATGGCGCCGCCTGCCACCGGCTCGACATCAGCCAGCGCGCCGCGGTGGAGGCGCTGGCGGCGGGAGCCGGCCCGGTCGACGCGCTGATCGACATGGCCGCCATCTGCCCCTTCGACGACTGGATGGCGGAAGGCTGGGACGAATCCCTGGAGCGCGTGCTGGCGGTGAACATCCGCGGCCCGATCAACCTCACCCGCGCCTTCCTGCCCGGCATGGCGGCGCGCAAGCGGGGGCGGATCGTGCTCTGCGGCTCGGTCGCGGGCTGGATGGGCGGCGTGGCCTCGGGTCCGCACTACGCCTTCAGCAAGGGCGGGCTGCACGCCTTCACCCGCTGGCTGGCGCGGCGGGGCGCGCCGGACGGGGTGCTGGTCAACGCCATCGCCCCCGGCCCGGTGGAGACGCCGATGACCGCCGGCCAGGGCTACCGGCCGGGGCAGTTCCCGCTCGGCCGCATGGCGGCGCCGGAGGAGATCGCCGCCGCCGCCGCCTTCCTGGTCAGCCCCGGCGCCGGCTATGTCTCCGGCGCCGTGCTCGACGTGAACGGGGCGGTGCACTACCGCTGAGGCAGGGCCCCGCTCACCGGGCGGCGCGCGGGCCGCCATAGGTGGTCAGGTGCCCCGCCGCCAGCCACCCGGCATCCACCGGCAGGTCGATGCCGGTGATGGCCGAGGCGTCGTCGGAGAGCAGGAAGGCCACGGCGGTGCCGATCTCGGCCGGCTTCACCATGCGGCCCAGCGCCGCCGCCTCGGCCAGCAGGCGCGGGTCGCGCAGGCCGCGCTCGATGGCGGCGCGCAGCGGCGGCGTGGCCACGTAGCCCGGCGAGACGGCGTTCACCCGCACGCCGGAGCGGCCCCATTCGGCGGCCAGGCAGGCGGCCATGTGCACCACCGCCGCCTTGGCCGGCGCATAGGCGTGCAGCGGCGCGGTGCGCGAGGCGGTGACCGAGCCGGTGACGACGATGCCGCCCCGCCCGCGCGGCGCCATCCGCCGCCCGGCGGCCACACAGGAGATATAGACCCCGCGCAGGTTGACGGCGATGATCCGGTCGAACTCCGCCAGCGGCAGCGCCTCGGGCGTGGCGCCGGGCTGGATCAGCCCGGCATTGGCCATCAGCGCCTCCACCGGGCCGAGCCGGGCCTCGATCTCGTCGAAGGCGGCCTCGGTGGCGGCCTCGTCGGTGACGTCGAGGGCGATGGCCTCGGCGCCGAGGCGGGCGGCGGCCGCGCGCGCGGCCTCCAGATTGACATCGGCCAGCACGGGGCGCCAGCCGCGCGCGGCCAGCACCTCCGCCGTGGCCAGGCCGATGCCGCTGGCAGCCCCCGTCACCAGCGCGACGCGGCCGCGCCCTTCATCCCGTGTCATGCAGGCTTTCTCCCAGAGCGTTGTTCTGCCGAGCATCTTCACGCGATCAGGCGAAGCGGCCTGATCGCGATCCGCTCTAGACGGCCAGGTAGCGTTGCAGGATGGCGTCGTTGCCGCGCAGTTCGTCGATGCCGGCGCTGTAGACCACCTGCCCCTTGTCGATGACCGTCGCATGGGTGGCGACGCCGAGGCAGAAATGCATGTTCTGCTCGGCGATCAGGATGGTCACGCCCATCCCCCGCAGGGTGCGGATGAGGTCGCCGATGGCGCGCACGATGATCGGCGCCAGCCCCTCGCTCGGCTCGTCGAGCAGCAGGATGTCCGGGTTGCCCATCAGCGTGCGGGCGATGGTGAGCATCTGCTGCTCGCCGCCCGAGAGGCGGCCGGCCATGCGGTGGCGCATGCCGGCCAGCAGCGGGAACACCTCGTAGATGCGCTCGGCGGTCCAGTGCCGATCGTCGCGCGGCCCGGCCTTGGCGCCGACGATGAGGTTGTCCTCCACCGTGTGCTCGGGGAAGACCTGCCGGTCCTCCGGCACGTAGCCGATGCCGGCGCGGGCGACGAGATAGGGCGCCTTGCCCGAGACGGCGGCCCCCGAGAGCAGCACCTGCCCCCGGCGCGGCGGCGCGATGCCGGCGATGGCCTTGAAGGTGGTGCTCTTGCCCGCGCCGTTGCGGCCGAGCAGGGCCATGGTCTGCCCCCGCGCCACGGCGAGGTCGATGCCGAACAGGATCTGGCTGGCGCCGTAGAAGACGTCCGTGCCTTTTACTTCCAGGATGGGCACCCCTGGGTTGGGCGGCGCGCTCATGCCGCGCCCTCCGCCAGATGGTGGTCGGTGCCGAGATAGGCGTCGATCACGTCCTGGTTGCGGCGGATCTCGGCCGGCGTGCCCTGGGCGAGCACCGCGCCGTATTTCAGCACATGCACCGCCTGGGCGTATTTGAAGACGATGTCCATGTCGTGCTCGATGAAGATCATGGTCAGGCTCTTCGCCTGCCAGAGATGGTGCACCTTCTCGATCATCCGCCAGCGCTCGTCGGGCCCCATGCCGGCGGTGGGCTCGTCGAGCAGCAGCACCTTGGGGTCCATGGCGAGGGCCAGGCCGATGTCGAGCAGCTTCTGGTCGCCATGCGAGAGGCTGCTGGAGACCAGCTCCGCCTTGGCGCCGAGGCCGAGCAGTTCCAGCAGCTCCTCCACCCGGGCGCGGCTCTGCCCCAGCGGGAAGCGGGCGAGCAGCGACCAGGAACGGCGCTGATGCGCGGTGACGGCGGCGGTGAGCGCCTCCCGCACCGTCAGGCTGGGGAAGAGCGAGGCCACCTGGAAGGCGCGCGCCATGCCGCGGCGGACCATCTCCAGGCTGGAGCGCCCCACCACATCCTCCCCGTCGAACACGACGCGCCCGGCATCGGGGCGGATCTGGCCGGAGATGAGGTTGAAGAAGGTGGTCTTGCCGGCGCCGTTGGGCCCGATGATGGCGGTGAGCGAGCCGGCGGGGAAGGCCAGCGAGACGTCCCGCGTGGCCTGCACGCCGCCGAAGGACTTTTGCAGG
>NZ_JCACVY010000061.1:0-22578 GCF_058833935.1 Roseomonas sp. TS2
CATCCGCGCCGAGGGGCCGCGCGGCAGCCGCGTCATCGACCTCTACGCCGTGCTGGGCAGCGAGCCCGGCGCGCCCGACCTGGCGCTGCGCGAGGGGGAGCGGCTGGTGGTACCGCCGCTCGGCGCCGCCGTGGCCGTGGCCGGCGAGGTGACGCGGCCCGGCATCTACGAGCTGCCCGCCGGCGTCGCCGCCTTGCCACTCGAATCGCTGCTGCGGCTGGCCGGGCAGGCGCTGCGCCCGGCCGGCAACCGCTTCCTCCTCCAGGGCACGGATGCGCAGGGCCGCCGCGTCTTCTCCGAGGTGGGCGCCAATGCCCGGCTGCGGCGCGGCGACGCGCTGCTGGTGCAGCCGGGCACCGATGTGGCGGCGGGGCAGGTGCGGCTCTCCGGCCACGTGGCCACGCCGCTGCTGCGCGCCGCCGGCAGCGGCGGGCTGCGCGCCCTGCTCTCGGATCCGCGGCTGGTGAAGCCCGACCCCTATGTGCGGATGGGCCTGGTCTGGCGGGTGGACCCGGCGACGCGGGTGCGCCGCTTCATTCCCTTCGACCTCGG
The DNA here is from genome assembly GCF_058833935.1 of Roseomonas sp. TS2. Lineage (NCBI taxonomy): Bacteria > Pseudomonadati > Pseudomonadota > Alphaproteobacteria > Acetobacterales > Roseomonadaceae > Roseomonas > Roseomonas sp. TS2. Next base: position 553 of record NZ_JCACVY010000061.1, read on the forward strand.
CCGCGTGCTGCAGCGCCAGGCCGACATGCCGCTGCGCGAGGCGGACGAGGTGATCCTGCTCTCGCAGGCGGAGGTGCTGTGGCTGGCCAGCCCGCCGGTGCAGCGCGCCCTGCGCGGCGAGGCGGCCGCCACGGCGCCCGGCGCGCCGGACTGCCCCGCCCTGCTGGCCCTCGCCACCGCCGCCCGCGCCTCGCCCGCCCGCTTCGCTCATGCGCGGGGCGCGGGCTTCCCGGATTTCGGCGCGCCGCCCTGCCCGCAGGTGTTCCTCGACCACCCGGCGCTGCTGCCCTATCTGCTCGACCAGTCGGTGCTGATCGCCGGCGAGGCGCGGCTGCCCGGCCTCTACCCGGTCCTCGACGACACCGGGCTCGACCAGGTGCTGGGCGCCGCCGGCGGCGTGACGGACACGGTGGACCTCTCCGCCGTCGAGCTCTCGCGCGAGCCGCTGGAGCAGGCGGGCGCCATCCCGCTCAGCCGCGTGCTGCTCGACCTGCGCAGCGGCAACTTCGCCGCCGTGCGGCTCTCGCCGCGCGACGCCATCCGCCTGCCGCGCGGCTTCGGCGACCGCGACAGCGGCCCCGTCACCCTGGCGGGCGAGTTCGTGCGGCCCGGCATCTACGACATCCGCCGCGGCGAGCGCCTCTCGGAGCTGATGACGCGGGCGGGCGGGCTCTCGCCGCAGGCCTACCCCTATGGCACCGTCTTCACGCGCGAGAGCGTGCGGCAGCGGCAGCAGGAGGGCTTCGCCCGCACCGCGCGCGAGCTGGAGCAGAGCCTGATCCAGGTGGCGGCGGGGCAGGCCATGGCCGGCAGCAAGGCCGGCGGCATGGATCTCGGCGGCGCCATCACGGCGGGGCGGGAGTTGGCCGGCGCGCTGCGCGAGGCGCGCGCCGCCGGGCGCATGGTGGTGGAGGCCAACCCCGTCATCCTCGCCGCGCGGCCGGAGCTGGACGTGCTGCTGGAGCCGGGCGACCTGATCATGGTGCCCAAGCGCCCGAACGAGGTGACGGTGGTGGGCGCCGTGCTGAACCCCGGCAGCCTGCAATTCTCCACCGGCTGGAAGGCGGCGGAATATGTGCGCGCCTCGGGCGGCACGCAGCGCTTCGCCGATGGCGGGCGCGCCTTCGTGGTGCTGCCGAACGGGCAGAGCGTGCCGGCCGGCCTCGGCGCCTGGCAGGCGGGCGGGCCGCCCATCCCGCCCGGCAGCCTCGTCGTCGTGCCGCAGGACCCGAGCCCCTACGAGACCTGGGGCTTCGTGCGCGACCTGACGCAGACGCTGGGGCAGATCTCCATCAGCGCCGCCGCCCTGGCGGTGATCTCCCGGCAGACGCGCTGAGGCGGTTCAGCCCCGGACGCTCAACCCGGGACGCTTAGCCCCGGACGCTCAACTCCGGACGCTCAGCCCCGGCTCCCGCCGGTGCCGCCGGTGGAGCCGGCGCCGGCCGGGCCACCCTGCAGGCCCGGCTCGCCCGGGCGGTGGGTGGGCTTCTGGTCGCGCGGGTCGGGCCGCGCGCCGGGGCGGCCGGGCGTGTGGTTGCCGGGCCGTTCATGGGCGGGCAGCCGCATCGGGTCGGGCTTCTCCTCGGGCATGGCGGGGCTCCTCCTCCTGGGTTCCGCCACAGCAACGCCGGCGGGGCGGGAAGGGCTGCGCGCCCCCCTTCCCCGGGGCGCCGCTTCGGGGCATGGCTGGGCGCCATGACCGAGACTCCCGACATCCTCCGCGCCACCACGCCGGAGCAGCGCGACGCCTGCCTCGCCATCCGCGAGGCGGTGTTCGTGCAGGAACAGCAGGTCCCGCCCGAGATGGAGTGGGACGAGCACGACGCCACCGCCCTGCATTTCCTCGCCCTGCGGGAGGGCCGCCCGCTGGCCACGGCGCGGGTGGTGTTCCGGGAGGGCGGGCGCGTCGCCAAGATCGGCCGCGTGGCGGTGCGGGCCGAGGCGCGCGGCACCGGCCTCGGCGCCGCGCTGATGCGGGCGGTGGAGGCCGACCCGGCGCTGCGCCGGGTGGAACGCTGCGTGCTGGAGGCGCAGCTCCACGCCATCCCCTTCTACGAGCGGCTCGGCTACGCCGCCTCGGGCGAGGTGTTCCTCGACGCCGGCATCCCGCACCGCTTCATGGCGAAGGCGATGCCGCCCCGCTGAGGGCGGCCGCGCCTCAGGGAAGCTCCGCCTGCTCCCGCCCGGTGGTGATGCCCCGCCACAGCGCGGAGAAGGAGCGCGCATCGGCGGCGGGGCGGCGGGCGAAGATGCGCGCCGCGCCCGGCCGCCCCGCGGCATCCACCGGCACGCTGATGCCCCAGAAGCCGAGCAGGCTCTCGCCCCGCGCGCCGTAGCGCGTGTCGGCGCCCTCCACCACGGCGGCGCCTTCCGCATCGCGCACCCGCCAGGCGACATGCCCCATGGCGAACCACTCCAGCAGCCGCCCCTCCCGCGTGGCGGCCACCGCGTCGATGCGCGGGTCGCGCTGGCGCGGCACCTCGGTCCAGTCGATCGGGCGCGGCGCCAGCATGCTGTGGAAGCCGATGCGGATGCTCTCCGGCGTCTCCGCCACCACCCGGCGGTACCAGGGCTGGAACAGCAGCGGGTAGGCGGTGACATCGGTGGCGGCGATGCCCTGCGCCGCGAGCTGGGCGCGCGCCGCCTCGCGCGTGCGGGCATCGAGGCTCCAGGCGTGCAGCGTGTAGGCGGCGACGAAGAACAGCGCGAGGGCCGAGGCCACCACGCCCCGCCCCGCCCGGCGCGACAGCCCCGCCACCAGCGCCGCCGCCAGCAGCGGCAGGCTGTAGACGGGGTCGATGATCGGCATGGCGTTGATGGCGAAGCGGTGGTCCGAGAAGGGTGCCAGCAGCTGCGTGCCATAGCTGGTGAACAGGTCGATCAGCGGGTGCGTCACCAGCACCAGCACGGAGAGCCAGATCCAGGCGCGCAGCCGGTCCGGGTCGGGCGGGGCGGCGCCGCGCCGGCGCGCCTCCCATTTCGCCAGGCCGAGGCCGATCAGCGGCCCCACCACCGGCCCGAAGAAGATGGAATGCGTCAGCCCCCGGTGGTGGCGCCAGGTGGCGAAGCCATCGGCTACCCAGCCCACCACCACGTCGAGGTCCGGCACCGTGCCCAGCGCGGCGCCCGCCAGCACCACGCGCCGGCCCAGGCCGCGCCGGAATCCGGCCGCCGCCACCGCCGCGCCGAAGAGAGCCTGAGTCACGCTGTCCATGCCGGTCCTGTCATTCCTGCCGCGATCACGCTGCCGAATGTGGTGCGCCAAAGCGCGCTGTGCAGTGCGGCGGTGCGTTGACGCCCCCTCGGCACAGGCATAGCGTTTCGTCTCCGGCGATTTGGAGGAAACGGAATTACAATGCCGAACAAGGTCAAGGATGCCTGGGCGCAGGGCCGCGCCGTGGTCAATGGCTGGCTGGCCATCCCGAATGGCTACAGCGCCGAGGTCATGGCGCAGGCCGGCTTCGACAGCCTGACCGTCGACATGCAGCACGGCGTGCAGGACTACCTCTCCGCCGTCAGCTGCTTCCAGGGCATGCAGCCGCACGGCGTGACGCCGATGGTGCGCGTGCCGTGGAACGAGCCGGGCATCATCGGCAAGGTGCTCGATGCCGGCGCCATGGGCGTCATCTGCCCGATGGTGAACACCGCCGAGCAGGCGCAGCAGCTCGTCTCCTCCTGCCGCTACCCGCCCGAGGGCACCCGCTCCTTCGGCCCGATCCGCGCCGGCATCTATGGCGAGGCCGGCAGCTACTTCGAGACCGCCAACCGCGACATCGCCGTCATCCCGATGATCGAGACCAAGCAGGCGCTCGATAACCTGGAGGCCATCCTCGACGTGCCGGGGATCGACGGCATCTATGTCGGCCCCTCCGACCTCGGCCTCTCGCTCGGCATGGCGCCGAAGCTGGACCGCGACGAGCCGGAGATCATGAAGATCTACGAGCGGCTGCTGAACGAGTGCGGCAAGCGCAACATCGCCGTCGGCCTGCACAACGCCACCGGCGCCTACGCCAAGAAGATGATCGGCATGGGCTTCAAGCTCACCACCATCCTCAACGACAGCGGGCTGATGCTGCAGGGCGCCAAGACGCAGATCGCGGCGGCGCGCGGCTGAACGGGAAAGGCCGGGGGAAGGAATTCCCCCGGCCCCCCATCTTCTTCCTGCCGGTTCAGGCGGCGGCGGCGAGCGGCTTCGGCAGCTTCGCGATCAGCGCCTTCAGCATGTCCATCTCCGCCGCGTCCAGGTCGGTCAGCGGCGCGCGCACCGGGCCGGCCGGGCGGCCCACCGCGGCGCAGCCCGCCTTCACGATGGAGACCGCGTAGCCCTTCTTCCGGTTGCGGATGGCGATGTAGGGCAGCACGAAATCCCGCAGGCCCTGGTAGACCGTGGCCGCATCCTTCGCCCGCACCGCCTTGTAGAAGGCATTGGCGAACTCCGGCACGAAGTTGAAGATGGCCGAGGAATAGGTCGTCACGCCCATCTCCAGATAGGGCAGGGCGAAGGTCTCGGCGGTGGGCAGGCCGCCCACATAGGTCAGCCGGTCCCCCATTTTGGCGTAGATGCGCGTCATCAGCTCGATGTCGCCCACGCCGTCCTTGAAGCCGACGAGGTTCGGGCAGCGCTCGCAGAGCCGCGCCAGCGTGTCCTCGTTCAGGATGGCGTTGTCGCGGTTGTAGACGATGACGCCGAGCCGGGTGCTCTTGCACACCGCCTCGATATGCGCGGCAAGGCCCGCCTGCTCCGAGTTCACCAGGTAGTTCGGCAGCAGCAGCAGCCCGTCGGCGCCCGCCGCCTCGGCGGATTGCGCCAGCTCCTTCGCGATCGGCGTCGCCATGCCGGCCGCCGCGATCACCGGCACCTTGCCGCCCACCTCCTCCACCGCGTCCTTCACCACCACGGCGATCTCGGCGGGGGAGAGGTTGAAGAACTCGCCCGTGCCGCCGGCGGCGAATAGCCCGGCGGGGCCGTGGCCCAGCATCCAGCCCACATGCTCGCGGTAGGGCGCGGCGTCGTAGCTGAAATCCGCCTTGAAGTGGGTGACGGGGAAGGACAGCAGGCCGCTGCCGATCTGCTGCGCCATCTCGGCGGGGGTCATGCGGGCCATGCGCGGCTCCTCCGGCTGTTTGTCAGGTCATCATACGTCCTATGCCTGTCCGCGCAACCATCCTTGTTCACCCCGGCCGGGGGAGGTCCCAGAGCCGGGCGGCGCCGAACACGCCGGAGGAATCGCCATGCCGCGCCGGCCGCAGCCGGCATTGCGCCACGTCGCCGAACACATGCGCCGCCATCAGCCGCGGCACCGTCTCGTAGAGAGTGGCAAGGTTGGAGAGGCCGCCGCCCAGCACCACCACATCGGGGTCGATCAGGTTGGTCACCGCCGCCAGGGCGCGGGCGAGGCGGCTGGCGTGCCGCTCCAGCGCGGCTCGTGCCGCCGCATCCCCGGCCGCAGCGGCGGCCTCGATGCCGCCGGCATCGCGCTGGCCCTCCCCCTTCCAGTCGGCCGCCAGGGCGGGGCCGCAGAGCAGCGTCTCCAGGCAGCCGCGCTGGCCGCACCAGCAGGCGGGGCCGGGGTGCTCCCCAGGCGCCGCCCAGGGCAGGGGGGTATGGCCCCATTCGCCGGCCACCCGGTTCAGCCCCTCGATCAGCCGCCCCTCCACCACCAGACCGCCGCCCACGCCGGTGCCCAGGATGACGGCGAACACCACCCCGAAGCCGGCGCCCGCGCCATCCGCCGCCTCGCTCAGCGCCAGGCAGTTGGCGTCGTTGGAAAGGCGCACCGGGCGGCCCAGCGCCGCCGCCAGGTCGCGGTCCAGCGGCCGGCCGTTCAGGCAGCGGGTGTTGGCGTTGCGCACCAGCCCGGTGGCCGGGCTGAGGCTGCCAGGGATGCCGACACCGACACTGGCGCCGCCCTCCTCGCCCAGTTCCGCCTCCGCCGCCGCCACCAGCCCGGCCAGCAGGCCGAGGATGCCGTCGTAATCCTGCGGCGTGGCGGCGCGTCGGCGCAGCCGCACCGCGCCCGCCGGGTCGAGCGCCACGATCTCGGTCTTGGTGCCGCCCAGGTCGATGCCGATACGGAATTTCATCGCCGCAGGATGCAGCCCCGGCACGCCGCGGCCAAGAGGCGGCGGCGCTGCTGGACCACCCGGCCGGGCCGGGCTATCCCCGCCGCTCCGCCAGCAGCCTCCGGACCGCGCCATGCCCTTCACGCTCTACCCCGCCATCGACCTCAAGGCCGGCCAGGTGGTGCGCCTGAAGCGCGGCGACATGGCACAGGCCACCATCTACGGCGACCCCGCCACCCAGGCCGCCGCCTTCGACAAGGCCGGCTTCGGCTGGCTGCACGTGGTGGACCTCGACGGCGCCTTCGCCGGCCGCCCGGCCAATGCCGCGGCGGTGGACGCCATCCTGGCCGCCACCACCCGCCCTGTTCAGCTCGGCGGCGGCATCCGCGACATGGCGACGGTGGAGGCCTGGCTGAAGCGCGGCATCGCCCGGATCATCCTCGGCTCGGCGGCGGTGAAGGACCCGGATTTCGCCCGCGCCGCCTGCCGCGCCTTCCCCGGCCAGGTGGCCGTGGGCATCGACGCGAAGGACGGCATGGTGGCGACCGAGGGCTGGGCCGAGGTCAGCAGCGTCTCCGCCCTCGACCTCGCCCTGGCCTTCGAGGATGCCGGCGCCGCCGCCATCATCCACACCGACATCGAGCGGGACGGCATGCTGGGCGGCGTGAACGTGGAGGCCACGGCGGCGCTGGCGGCGCGGCTGTCCACGCCGGTCGTCGCGTCGGGCGGCGTGGCGGGGGTGGAGGACATCCTGGCGCTGCGCGCCGCCGGCGGGGTGGCCGGCACCATCATCGGCCGCGCCCTCTACGATGGGCGGATCACGCCCGAGGCCGCCATCGCCGCCGCGCGGGGCTGAGGCCGCTCAGCCCGGAAGGGGGGCGGGCACCGCCTCCGCCAGCCGGCGCAGCGTCTCCCGCTCCGCCGGGAGCAGGAGGGCCTTGTCGGCCCGCGCCAGGGCCTCCCGCGCGTGCCGGGCGGCCATGGGGGCGAGGCGCCCATGGCCGGCGCCGGCCAGCATGGCCAGGGTCCGCTGTAGCCGCATCCCCACCTCCAGCACGCCCGCGCCGTCGCGCGCCAGCGGGCGGAAGAAATCGTCGAACATCTCCTCGGCCTGCAGGCCGGGCAGGTGCAGGTTGCGGTAGCGGCATTCCTCCGCGGGCGGGCGGTCCATCGCCACCGCCCATTCCGCCAGCAGCCGGCCGCCGGCATTGATGACGCTGATCGCCGTGCCGGGGTCGTTCACCGCCGGCGACAGGGCGCGCGAGCCGATCTCGGACAGCACGATCAGCCCGAAGCGCGGGTCCTGGTCGTAGGAGCGCTCCTCGGCCAGGGTGAAGGCGCCGCGCAGGCGCTCCGCCATCGCGTCGTCGAAGGGCCCGTCGAGCCACAGCAGCGGCCGGCCGGGATGCACATAGGCGCCGGGCCGCACCGCCACATGCGCCGCACCGCCCGCCTCCTCTGCCAGTTCGGAGAGCAGCCCGGTGTCGATGTACTGCACATAGCCCCGCCCTTCCGGCTCCACGGCGCGGGCGGCGGGCGGCACCATGACCGGCGGCAGGCCGCCCAGATGCGGCAGGCGCGCCGCCTCGCGCAGCGCCTCGCGCGCCGCCGTCTCGATGCGGTGGGTGGTCTCCCCCACCCGGCCGAGGCGGGAGAGGTGCTCCATCCAGCGCACCAGCGTCACCACGATCCAGACGATCACCAGCACCGTCACGGCGAAGAGGATGACGCGCCCGCTCTCGCCATACAGCCCGGTGCTGAGCGCGACGATGCCCACCACCGCGTAGAGGAAGCTGCCGAGGAAGGTGGAGATGGCGTTCTGCGCCGTCCGGTCCTCGATCAGCAGGCGGGTGGCGCGCGGCGTGGCGTTGCTGGTGGCGGCCGAGAAGGCCGAGACCATGGTGGTGAGGGAGAAGGTCGTCACCGCCAGCATGCTGCTGGCCAGGATGCCGAGGATGTTGTCCACCGCCTCGGCGCCGATGGTGGCGGTGATCTCGTAGGGGATGAAGGGCGCCGCCACGGCGGAGAACAGCGCCGTCACCACCGCCAGCAGGGCGAAGAAGGCGGCGCGGAACCAGAGCTTCCGTGTCAGCCTGCGCAGCAGCCAGCGCCAGCGGCTCATGCCCGTCCCTCCTGCCATGCTGCCGCCAGGAACCCGGCGGAAGCGGAGGAGTTGCGCCGGGCCGGCCTGGCCCGGCGCGCTCCCATCCTCAGGCCGGGACGCGGGCGCCGCGCACGGCTTCCGACAGCTCGCGCACCTGGTCGAGCACCTTGCGCACCGTGTCGGGGCGGGCACGGCCCTTGTCGTCGAGCGACTTCGCCAGCGTGTCGATCAGCGCCGAGGCCACCACCGCGCCATCGGCGATCTGCACCGCCTCCGCCGCCTGCTGCGGCGTGCGGACGCCGAAGCCGATGGCGATGGGCAGGTCGGTGTGCCGCCGCACGCGCGGGATGGCCTCCGCCAGCACGTCGCGCGAGGCGCTGCGCGTGCCGGTGATGCCGGCGATGGCGACGTAGTAGATGAAGCCGCTGGTGCCGGCGAGCACCTTGGGCAGCCGCGCATCGTCCGTGGTGGGGGCGATGAGGCGGATCAGGTCCAGCCCCTCGGTGGCGGCGTGCGGGGCCAGCGCGTCCGCCTCCTCGGGCGGCATGTCCACCACGATCAGGCCATCGACGCCGGAGGCGCCGGCATCGCGGCAGAAGCGCTCCTCCCCATAGGAGAGGATGGGGTTGAGGTAGCCCATCAGCACGATGGGCGTCTCGTCATCCTCGCGCCGGAAGTCCCGCACCATGGCGAGCGCGCCGGCCAGCGTGCCGCCGGCCTTCAGCGCCCGCTGGCCGGCCAGCTGCACGGTGGGGCCGTCGGCCATCGGGTCGGTGAAGGGGACGCCGAGCTCGATCAGGTCCGCCCCGGCGCCGGGCAGGCAGCGCAGCAGCGCCATGCTGGTGGCCGGGTCCGGGTCGTAGGCCTCGATGAAGGGCATCAGGGCGCCGCGCCCCTCCGCCTTGAGCTGCGCGAAGCGGGCGGCGATGCGGCTCACAGCGTCACTCCCATGTGCTTCGCCACGGTGAAGATATCCTTGTCCCCCCGGCCGGAGAGGTTGAGGACAATGATCTTATCCTTGTCCATCGTCGGCGCCAGCTTCATCACATGCGCCAGGCCATGGGCGGATTCGAGGGCGGGGATGATCCCCTCCAGCTTCGAGCAGAGCTGGAACGCCTCCAGCGCCTCGTCATCGGTGACGCTGACATAGGTGGCGCGGCCGATCTCGTGCAGCCAGGAATGCTCCGGCCCGATGCCGGGATAGTCCAGCCCCGCCGAGATCGAGTGCGCCTCGGTGATCTGGCCGTGATTGTCCTGCAGCAGGTAGGTCTTGTTGCCGTGCAGCACGCCCGGGCGCCCGCCGGCGATGGCCGCCGCGTGCTCGCCGCTCTCGAGGCCACGCCCCGCCGCCTCGACGCCGTAGATCGCCACGCCCTCATCGTCGAGGAAGGGGTGGAACAGCCCCATGGCGGAGGAGCCGCCGCCCACCGCGCAGACCAGCGCGTCCGGCAGCCGCCCTTCGGCGGCCAGGATCTGCTGGCGCGTCTCCTCGCCGATCACGCACTGGAAGTCCCGCACCATCTGCGGAAAGGGGGCGGGGCCGGCGACGGTGCCGATGCAGTAGTAGGTGTCCGACACATTGGCCACCCAGTCCCGCAGCCCCTCGTTCATCGCGTCCTTCAGCGTGCCGGCGCCGGAGGTGACGGGCACCACCTCGGCCCCCAGCAGCTTCATGCGGAACACGTTGGGCTGCTGCCGCTCCACGTCGGTCGCGCCCATGTAGACGACGCATTTCAGCCCAAACAGCGCGCAGGCCGTGGCCGTGGCCACGCCATGCTGCCCGGCGCCCGTCTCGGCGATGATGCGCGGCTTGCCCATCCGCTTGGCCAGCATGATCTGGCCCAGCACGGCGTTGATCTTGTGCGCGCCGGTGTGGTTCAGCTCCTCGCGCTTGAAGTACACCTTCGCGCCGCCGAGGTGCTCGGTCAGCCGCTCGCACAGCCAGAGCGGGCTGGGCCGGCCCACATAGTCCTTCAGCAAGCGACGCCACTCCGCCATGAAGGCCGGGTCGTTGCGGGCCTCGTTATAGGCCTGCTCGACCTCCTGGATGACGGGCATCAGCGTCTCGGCGACATAACGGCCGCCGAACTGACCGAAGCGACCGCGCCCATCCGGGCCCTGACGCAGAGAATTTGGCAGAGGCTTGTTCACTCATCCCTCCAGGCCGCGCATCGTCACGCGTGCGCTGTCATATGGGGCCAGGGCGGACCGCGCCACCCTGGGGCCGGCTCATAGTTTTAAACGAAGCGACGGCCGGGGGAATGAATTCCCCCGGGCCCCCTTCTTTTTTCTGGCCGTCAGGCGCCGTGGGCAGCGGCGACGAAGGCCGAGACCAGCACCGGGTCCTTCACGCCGCGCATCCGCTCCACGCCGGAGGAGACATCCACCGCTGGCGCGCCGGTGGCGCGGATGGCGGCGGCCACGTTCACCGGCGTCAGCCCGCCGGCCAGCATCCAGGGGCGCGGGATCTCCCGGCCGGCCAGCAGGGACCAGTCGAAGCTCACCGCGTTGCCGCCGGGCAGCTCGGCGCCGCGCGGCGGCTTGGCATCCAGCAGGAAGCGGTCCACCGCCGGCGCGTATTCGGCCAGCAGGGCGAGATCCTCCTCCCCGGCGATGCCGAGCGCCTTCATCACCGGCAGGCCGAAGCGCGCGCGGATGGCGGCGCAGCGCTCCGGGCTCTCCATGCCGTGCAGCTGCAGCAGGCCGAGCGGCGCCTCGGCCAGCACCGCCTCGATCAGCGCGTCCTCGGCATCGACCAGCAGGCCGACATTCACCGGGCGCCGCCCGGTGCCGCCGCGCGCCGCCAGCGCCGCCGCCTGCTCCGGCGGGACGGCGCGCGGCGAGGGCGGGTAGAAGACGAAGCCCACCCACTCCGCCCCGGCATGGCAGGCGGCGTCATAGGCCGCGGCGTCGTTGATGCCGCAGATCTTCACCTGGGGGATGGGGAGCAGGGCCGGCATCAGCGTGGCAGGCTGGCCGCGATGGCGGCCGCCGCCGCGCCCGGATCCGGCGCGCCGGTGATGGGCCGGCCGACCACCAGCCAATCCGCCCCCAGCGCCGCTGTCTCCTCCGGCGTGGCGATGCGCGCCTGGTCGCCCGCCGCGCTGCCGGCCGGGCGGATGCCCGGCACCACCAGCAGCGGCGCGTCGCCGAAGGCATCGCGCAGGCGGCTCACCTCCTGCGGGCTGCACACCAGCCCGTCGGCGCCGGCCTCCAGCGCCAGGCGCGCCAGCCGCAGCACCTGCTGCGCCGGGCCGCCGGAGACGCCCGTCTCGGCCAGCGCCGCGGCGGTGAAGCTGGTCAGCACCGTGACGGCCAGGATGGCCGGGCGCGCCTCGCCCAGCGCATCCTCGGCGGCGCGGCGCGCGGCCTCGATCATCGCCGCCCCGCCGCCGCCATGCAGCGTCAGCATCGCCGGCGCCGCGGCGCGGTCGGCGCAGACGGAGCGCACGGCGCCGGCCACGGTGTTCGGGATGTCGTGGAACTTCAGGTCGAGGAAGACGGGCCGGTGCCGGGCGATGCGCCCCACCACCCCCGGCCCGGCGGCGCAGAACAGCTCCAGCCCCACCTTCACCAGCCCGACATGCGGCGCCACCGCCTGGGCCCAGCCCTCGGCCCGCGCCGCGTCCGGCGTGTCCAGCGCGGCGATCAGGCCGGCCGCGTTCGGCTTCCGCAGCATCGTCAGCGGGCGGCCACGGCTGTCGAGGAGGCAGGCGCGGGCAGGGTGGCCTCGAGGCCGGGCACGGCGCCCTTGGCCTCCTGCTGGCCACGCAGCTCGGCCAGCTCGGCCTCCAGCAGCTGGGCGGCGCGCTGCATCCTGCGGGCGCGGCGGCGGTAGCGCAGCGCGCCGCCCCAGGCCACCAGCGCGCCGAGCAGGAAGAACAGCGCGGCGGCGCCCAGCATGGCGCCCGCCAGCGGCACCTCCCAGCGCAGGTCGAAGGGCCAGAGCTGCAGCGACACCGGGTCGGTGTTGGAGATGGTGAACAGGACCAGCAGCAGCAGCAGCAGCGCGGTCAGCAGGAAGCCGAGGATTTTCATGAAGGGGTCACCGTACCGCGGGGGCTGCGCTTCGGGGCCTGCAGGGGGCCGCCATTGACACGCTCCCGCAGCTCCTTGCCAGGCTTGAAATAGGGGACGGACTTGCCGGACACTTCAACCGCTTCCCCGGTGCGGGGGTTGCGGCCGGTGCGCGGGTCGCGCTGCTTGGCGGAGAAGGCGCCGAAGCCGCGCAGCTCGACGCGGTCGCCACGCGCCAGGGCGTTGGTGATCTCGTCGAAGATGGTGCCGACGATCAGCTCGACATCGGGCTGGCGCAGATGCGGGTTGGCCGCGGCCAATTGCGCGATCAGTTCGGATTTGGTCATGGCGCCCCTGTTTCCTGCCGCCGGGTTTCCTGCCGCCGGCCGCGGCCCCTGCCGGGCTGCGCGCCCGTCCCCCCGCCCCTGGCTGCGCCAGCGCCGGTCATCGCGGAAGCTGCCAAACGGCCCGGACGCCGTCAATCGCGCCCCATTCCGAGGCGATGCCCCGCACCAGCGCCCGCAGCGAGAAGCCGAGCGGGTCGAGGTCGCGCACCGGCAGGCCGGCCGGCAGCTTCGCCTCGGCCTCCAGCCAGGCGCGCGCCTCGGGCTCGCCGCCGATGGCATCCACCAGCTTCAGCGCCAGCGCCTGCCGGCCGGTGTAGACGCGGCCATCGGCCAGGCGCGCCACCTCCTCCGCCGGCAGGGCGCGCCCCGCCGCCACCAGGGCCACGAACTGCGCGTGCATGTCCCGCAGCACCGCCTCCAGCGCGGCGCGGCCCTCGGGACTGAGCGGGCGGAACGGGTTGGGCTCGCCCTTCAGCGGGCCGGAGGTGAGCATCTCGGCGCGGATGCCGAGGGTGCGCATCAGCTCGCCCACGTCGAAGGATTGCAGGATGACGCCGATCGAGCCGGTGAGGGTGGATTCGCGGGCGAAGACGCGCTGCGCCGGCATGGCGATCATGTAGCCGGCCGAGGCGGCGGTGCCGCGCATCACCGCCACCAGCGGCTTGCCGGAGTCGCGGAAGCGGAGCAGCGCCGCGTGCAGCCCCTCCCCCCCCGCCACCGTGCCGCCGGGGCTGTCGATCGACAGGATCATGCCGCGCACCGCCGGGTCCTTCGCCGCCCGGGCGATGGCCTCGGTCATCTTGCGGTCGTCGGTGATGGTGCCCTCGACCGAGAGGCGCAGCACATGGCCCCGCAGCCCGCTCACGCCGCCTTCCAGGCCGGGCGCGAAGGCGGCGAACAGCGCCGCCAGCACCGCCAGCACGGCGAGCACCCGCCACAGCGCCAGGCGGCGCTTCAGGCGGCGGCGGTCCACCAGCAGGTCGTGTTCGAGGGAGGCGCTCATGCTGCCGGCATCAATGCCGGGGCGCGGGGCGGCGGGTCAAGCACGGGAGCGACCGCCCGGGGCCGAGGCGGCGGATTTCCCGCCGCCCCGCGCCTCCGGCCGGCCTCAGACGGCGTGCACCTGCGCCTCGCGCTCCCAGAAGCGGAGCTGGCGGCAGGCGGCGAGGAAGGCCTTGGCGTCCGCCGCCCCGCCGAGGGGGATGAAGCCGGCATCCGGCTCGTCCAGCCCCGCCTTGCGGAACAGCGCCTGCGCCGCCGGGGCATGGCCGATGAACTTGGCGTGGGCGTAGGCGTCGTTGACGAAATCCTTCGCCGTCGCCTCCCGGGCCAGCAGCGCCGCGCCCGCCTCCGAGGGGATCACCGCCACCGCGTCGTAGAGCACGGAGGGGCCGCCATTGACCTTCTGCTTGGCCGGCACCGTCGTGCCGTCGCTCAGCGTGACGCCGCCGACGCGCGGCGCCACCAGCTCGACCAGCGCGCCCTCCGCCTCGGCGGCCGCCTGCAGCGCCTGGAGCAGCGCGGCGTCCGTGCCGTCCGTCACCAGCACGCCGAGCTTGCGGCCCTTGAAGTCCTTCGGGCCGTTGCGGAGGATGCTGAGCGCCGGGGAGGGCGGCAGGTCGGCCACCACCGGGCGGGCCGGCTCGGCGGCGGGCGGCATGTCGCCCAGGCCCAGCCCCTCGGCCACGCCCCATGCCAGCGCCTCGTCCACGTTGCGCAGGTGGGAGACCATGCGGGCGCGGATGGACAGCGTCTCCACCTTGCTCAGCTCGAAGACGAAGGCATCCTTGATGTGCGTCCGCTCGACCGGGGTCTGGCTGACGTAGAACTGCCGCGCCTGGCTGTAGTGGTCGGCGAACAGCTCGGGGCGGACGCGCAGCTTCGCGCCGCTCTCCTGCGCCGGATGGGTGCGGAAGCCGCGCTCGCGCGATTCACGCGGGCCGCCCGCGGCGCCGCCCCAGGAATTCGGCTCGTAGTTCACCCGGCCCTTCGGGTTGCGCATGGCCATGTGGCCATCCTGCTGGAAGTTCCGCACCGGCACCTTCGGCGCGTTGATCGGGATGTGGGTGAAGTTCGGCCCGCCCAGGCGCTTCAGCTGCGTGTCCAGGTAGGAGAAGTTGCGGCCCTGCAGCAGCGGGTCGTTGGTGAAGTCGATGCCGGGGACGATGTTCTGGGTGCAGAAGGCCACCTGCTCCGTCTCGGCGAAGAAATTGTCCACCATCCGGTCCAGCACCATCCGGCCGACGATGCGCACCGGCACCAGCTCCTCCGGGATGATCTTGGTGGCGTCCAGCACGTCGAAGGGGAATCTCTCGGCGAAATCCTCGTCGAACACCTGCAGGCCCAGCTCCCATTCCGGGAAGTCGCCCGACTGGATGGCGTCCCACAGGTCGCGGCGGTGGAAGTCGGGGTCGGCGCCGTTCAGCTTCACCGCCTCGTTCCACACCACGGATTGCAGGCCGAGCTTCGGCTTCCAGTGGAACTTCACGAAGCTGGCGCGGCCCTCGGCGTTGACCAGCCGGAAGGTGTGGACGCCGAAGCCCTCCATGAAGCGCAGGCTGCGCGGGATGGTGCGGTCCGACATGATCCAGAGCGCCATGTGCATGGCCTCCGGGCTCAGCGAGATGAAGTCCCAGAAATTGTCGTGCGCCGTCTGCGCCTGCGGGAAGCCGCGGTCCGGCTCCTGCTTGGCGGCGTGGATCAGGTCCGGGAACTTGATGGCGTCCTGGATGAAGAAGACCGGGATGTTGTTGCCGACGAGGTCCCAGTTGCCCTCCTGCGTGTAGAACTTCACCGCGAAGCCGCGCACGTCCCGCGCCAGGTCCGGCGAGCCCTTGTTGCCGGCGACGGTGGAGAAGCGCAGGAACACCGGCGTCCTCTCGCCCTTGCGCTGGAACAGATCGGCATGGGTCAGCTCGGCGAGCGATTCATAGGGCTCGAAGAAGCCATGCGCGCCGACGCCGCGGGCATGCACCACCCGCTCCGGGATCCGCTCATGGTCGAAGTGGAACATCTTCTCCCGGAAGTGGAAATCCTCCAGCAGCGCCGGGCCGCGCGGGCCGACCCGCAGCGTGTTCTGGTCGTCGGCGACGGGGATGCCTTGCTGGGTGGTCAGCACCGGCACCTCGCCGCCCGCGAACTGGTGGGTCTCGCCGCCCGCCCCGCGATGGATCTCGGCATCGGCGATGGTGGCGGGTTGCAGCGCGTCGCCGCGCGGCGTGTCGTTGCTCATGGCAGGTCTCCCTTGGGCCTTGCCGCCGCCAGGGAACCCGCAGGAGGGGGCGGGCGCGGCAGCACTCGCGGGGGAGAACGCGGCCTAGCCCCAGTCGTTGAGGCGTGAGGCCAGCCATCGGTGCGGAAAAGTCGCCGGGCCCCGAAACGCGGACGCCCCGGGTGGAGGGTCCACCCGGGGCGCCGCGCAACCCGCCCGGCACGAGGCCGGGCGCGCTGGTCTGAGGATCAGTCCTCGGAGGCCATCTGGTTGCGGCGGCGGATGGCCGCGCCCAGGATGTCGCCCAGCGAGGCGCCGGAGTCGGCGGTGCCGTACTCCTTCATCGCCTCGCGCTCCTCCTCCACTTCCTTGCCCTTGATGGTCAGGGCCAGGCGGCGGGCGGCGCGGTCCACGGCGGTCACCTTCGCATCGACCTTCTCGCCGATGGCGAACTTGTCGGGGCGCTGGTCGCCACGGTCGCGCGCCAGCTCGGCGCGGCGGATGAAGCCCGTCAGCACCTCGTCCACGCGGACCTCGATGCCGTTCTGCTCGACCTTCGTCACCACGCAGGTGACGACGTCGCCCTTGCGGACGCGGTCCAGCACCTCGGCGGCCGGGTCGGCCTGGAGCTGCTTGATGCCGAGCGAGATGCGCTCCTTCTCGACGTCAACGTCCAGCACCTTGGCCTTGACGATGTCGCCCTTCTTGTAGGCGGCCATCGCCTGCTCGCCCGGGATCTCCCAGGAGAGGTCGGACATGTGGACCATGCCGTCGATCTCGGGCGCCAGGCCCACGAACAGACCGAACTCGGTAATGTTGCGGATCTCGCCCTCGACCATCGAGCCGGGGCCGTGGCTCTCCAGGAACAGCTCCCAGGGGTTGCCCTGGGCCTGCTTCAGGCCGAGCGAGATGCGGCGCTTCGGCTCGTCCACGTCCAGGATCATCACGTCGACTTCCTGCGAAGTGGCGACGATCTTGCCGGGGTGGACGTTCTTCTTGGTCCAGCTCATCTCGGAGACGTGGACCAGGCCCTCGACGCCCGGCTCCAGCTCCACGAAGGCGCCGTAGTCGGTGATGTTGGTCACGCGGCCCGAGAACTTGGCGCCCACCGGGTACTTGATGGACACGCCCTCCCACGGGTCGGACATCAGCTGCTTCATGCCGAGGCTGATACGCTGCGTCTCGGAGTTGAAGCGGATGACCTGCACGCGGACCTGCTGACCGATGGTCAGGGCCTCGGAGGGGTGGTTGATGCGGCGCCAGGCGATGTCGGTGACATGCAGCAGGCCGTCCACGCCGCCGAGGTCGACGAACGCACCGTAGTCGGTGATGTTCTTGACCACGCCGTCGAGGATCATGCCCTCCTTCAGGCCCTGGATCAGCTCCGAGCGCTGCTCGGCGCGCGTCTCTTCCAGGACAGCGCGGCGCGAGACCACGATGTTGCCGCGGGCGCGGTCCATCTTCAGGATCTGGAAGGGCTGCGGCGAGCCCATCAGGGGACCCACGTCGCGCACCGGGCGGATATCGACCTGGGAGCCGGGCAGGAAGGCCACGGCGCCGCCGAGGTCGACGGTGAAGCCACCCTTCACACGGCCGAAGATGACGCCGTTGACGCGCTGCTGCGCGTTGAACGCCTTCTCCAGGTTGGTCCAGGCCTCCTCGCGGCGGGCCTTCTCGCGCGAGAGCACGATGGAGCCGTCACGGTCCTCGTAGCGCTCGACGAACAGCTCGATCACGTCGCCGGGCTGCACCTCGGCCCGCTGCCCCTGGGGGGCGAATTCCTTGAGGGGCACGCGCCCCTCGGACTTCAGCCCGACATCCACGACCGCGAAGTCATCGTCCACCCGGATCACCTTGCCGGTGACGACGGAGCCGGCGAAGCCGGTATCGGCGCCCAGGGTCTCGTCCAGCAGGGCGGCGAAGTCTTCGGTCATGGACGGGCTGTTGGCATTAGCCATGAAGCAGAGTGTTCCTGATCCGCCCCGGCGGCGCCGCGGGAGGATTCCTGCGCCCCCGCTCGCGCGGGCACGGCTTGACCGAGCGCCCGCTCCGGCAGGAGGGACGCCCTTCGGTCCAGATCATGACAGGCGGAGTGTCGGCCCGCCTTTTCCGGTCCGGGAAGGTGGGAAGCCCGAGGGCCGCCCGCCAGGGTCCGGACTTCCCGCCGCCCTGCGGCAGCGGGAATGGGGGACTCGCCTAGGCCAGTTGGGCCGCGAGCGTCAAGCGGATTCTGTCAAAGGCGCAACAATCCGGCGGGGGAGGATTTCAGGCGGCAGAATGAATTCTCCCGCCCGGCCTCCCTTCTTCTTCCTTTGGAAAGTTCTCGGCCGCGTCAGCCCGGGTGTTGTCAGGCCGGGCGTTGTCAGCCCAGGCGTTCGCGCACCAGCGCCCAGGCGGCGGCGAAGGCCGCCTCGGCGTCCAGCGCGGTGGTGTCCAGCAGCAGCGCGTCTCCGGCAGGCTTCATCGGCGCGGTGGCACGGCTGGCATCCTGCGCGTCGCGGGCGCGGAGCTCGGCCAGCACCTGCGCCTGCTCGGCCGCCACGCCGCGGCCGCGCAGCTCCAGCCAGCGGCGGCGGGCACGCTCCTCGTCGCTCGCAGTGACGAACAGCTTCACCGGCGCCTCGGGGAAGACGACGGTGCCGATGTCCCGCCCGTCCAGCACCGCGCCATGGGTGCGGCCGAAATCCCGCTGCCAGTCCAGCAGCGCGGCGCGCACGGCGGGGATGGCGGCCACGGCGCTGGCGGCCCGATCGGCCGCCGGGCCGCGCAGGTCGGGGCGGCGCAGGTCCTCCGGCGTCAGCGCGCGGGCGGCGGCCTCGGCGCGGGCGGGATCGGCCGGGTCGGCGCCCTCGTCCAGCAGGCGGCGGCCGGTGGCGCGGTAGAGCAGGCCGGTGTCCAGGTAGGCCAGGCCGAGCGACTCGGCCAGGCGCCGCGCCAGCGTGCCCTTGCCCGCCGCCGCCGGCCCGTCCACCGCGATCACCACCCCGGCGAGGCTGCGCGCGGGCGCCGGCTGCGCCCCGCTCATGCGGTGGCCGGGTGGTTCAGCCGGCGCAGGGCATCGCCCCCCGCCGCGCGGTTGATGAGGTCGGCGAAGCCGGGGAAGGAGGTGTCGATGAAGCTGGCATCGTCCACCGTCACCGGCTGCGCGGTGGCCAGGCCCAGCACCAGCGCGCTCATGGCGATGCGGTGGTCCATATGGGTGACGACGGTGCCGCCGCCCGGCGGCGGCGCGCCGGTGCCGTGCACCAGCATGTCGTCGCCCTCGATCTCGACGCGGATGCCGTTGGCCTCCAGCAGCGCGGCGGTCGCGGCCACGCGGTCGCTCTCCTTCACCCGCAGCTCGGCCAGGCCGCGGAAGCGGCTGACGCCGCTGGCGCAGGCGGCGGCGACGGCAAGGATGGGATATTCGTCCACCATCGAGGGCACCCGCTCGGGCGGCACGTCCACGGCGCGCAGCGCGCCGAAGCGGGCGGTCAGGTCGCCCACCGGCTCGCCGCCCTCGGTGCGGGCATTCTCCACCGTCAGGTCGGCGCCCATCTCGCGCAGCGTGGTGAACAGGCCGGTGCGCAGCGGGTTCAGCCCGACATGCGCCACCGTCAGGACCGAGCCCGGCACCAGCAGCGCCGCCACCAGCGGGAAGGCGGCGGAGGAGGGGTCGCCCGGCACCGCCACGGGGGCGGCCACCAGCTCCGGCTGGCCGTCCAGCTCGATGACGCGGCGGTGGCCATCGGCCTCCACCCGCACCGTGGCGCCGAAATGGCGCAGCATGTTCTCGGTGTGGTCGCGCGTTGCCTCCGGCTCCACCACGCGGGTCACGCCGCGGGCGCAGAGGCCGGCCAGCATCACCGCAGACTTCACCTGCGCCGAGGCCATGGGCAGGGTGTAGTCCAGCGGCATCGGCTGGGCGGCGCCTTCGATGGCGAGCGGCAGCCGGCCGCCGGCGCGGCCGGTGAAACGCGCGCCCGAGGCCGAGAGCGGGTCCGTCACCCGCTTCATCGGCCGCTTGCGCAGGCTGGCGTCGCCGGTCAGCACGGCGAAGAGCGGGTGGCCGGCGAGCAGGCCGCAGATCAGCCGCGCGGCGGTGCCGGAATTGCCCATGTCCAGCACGTCCGCCGGCTCCACCAGCCCGCCGACGCCGCGGCCGGAGACCTGCCACTGGCCTTCGCCCAGCCGCTCCACCGTGGCGCCCAGCGCCCGCATGGCGGCGGCGGTGCGCAGCACGTCCTCCCCCTCCAGCAGGCCGGAGATCTCGGTGCGGCCAACGGCCAGCGCGCCGAACATCAGCGCGCGATGGCTGATCGACTTGTCGCCGGCGACCGTCAGGCGGCCGGAGAGGCCCTGAAGCGGCCGGGAGGCGCGCAGCGGCCTTGCATTCGTTCCATGTTCCACAAGGGCGGGGTTTGACATGGGGGCGGGGTGCGTGGCAATGCGCCCCGTGTTTTTCGGCCGGCCCATCCCTGGCCCGCCTTTCCCGGGATACTCACGCTGATGGCCAAGCCCGAACTGGGTCTGAAACGCACTTGCGTCGCCTGCGGTGCCAAGTTCTACGATCTGACCCGCCAGCCGGCGGTGTGCCCCAAGTGCGGCACCGAGCAGCCCGCCGAGCAGCCGCGCCTGCGCCGCGCCGCCGCCGTGGTCGAGGAGAAGGTCAAGAAGCGGCCCGTCCCGGTCGAGGCCGATGGCGACGAGGTCGAGATCGAGGACGTCGACGCCGATGACGCGATCGACGACGCCGAGGACCTCGATGACGCCGAGGACGACATCGACGCCGAGATCGAGGTCGAGACCGACCGCGAGGAAGAGAACTGACCGCCTCCGGGCGCGCCGACTCGCAGGAATGACGATTTGGAGCCGGGGGAATTCATTCCCCCGGCTTTTTTATTGGCGCCCCTACTGGCGCTCCATCGCGAACATCGCGATCCGCACCAGCGCGCTGACCACGAGCAGGACCAGGACGATCCGGGAGAGGGTGGAGATCGGCGGCATGCCCTCCACATGGTTCCTGGCGGCCCGGCATGGAAGGCTCGCTGGCGCGGCGCCGCGGCATCGCCTATCCGGTGGGGCATGGACGCCACCGATGCCCATCTCGCCGCCCAGTACGAGGCCTACCCCTACCCGCAGCGCGACCCGCGCGAGGAGGCGAAGCGCCTGATCGTCGGCAGCCCGAGCCACCTGCGGGAGATCGACCATTGGATCTTCGGCGCCCGCCGCCCGGCCACGCAGCCGCTGCGGGCGCTGATGGCGGGCGGCGGCAGCGGCGACGGCACGATGATGCTGGCGCAGCAGATGCAATGGGCCGGCCGCCCCGGCGAGGTGGTGTGGCTCGACCGCTCCGCCGCCGCCCGCCAGGTGGCCGAGGCGCGGGCCAGGCAGCGCGGCCTCGCCAACATCCGCTTCGTCAACGGCTCGCTGCTCGACCTGCCGTCGCTGGGCCTCGGCGCATTCGACTACATCGATTGCTGCGGCGTGCTGCACCACCTGCCGGACCCGGCGGCGGGGCTGGCGGCGCTGGCGGGCGCGCTGGCGCCGGGGGGCGGCATCGGGCTGATGGTCTATGCCCCGCATGGCCGCACCGGCGTCTACATGCTGCAGGACGCGCTGCGCCTGCTGGCACCGGAGGAGGAGCCCCCCGCCGCCCGGGTGGAGGCCGCCCGCCGCCTGTGGAAGCACCTGCCCGAGACCGCCTGGCTGCGCCGCAACCCCTGGATCACCGACCATCTCGATGGCGGCGATGCCGGACTCTACGACCTGCTGCTGAACCCGCGCGATGCTTCCTTCAGCGTGCCGCAGCTGGCGGCGCTGATCGGGGGGGCCGGGCTCAGGCTCCGCTGCTTCGTCGAGCCGCTGCGCTACGACCCGGACCGCTATCTGCCGGACCCGCGCCTGCGCGCCCGCACCGCCGCGCTGGACCCCGTGGCCCGCGCGGCGCTCGCCGAGTCGATCTGCGGCAACATGGGCATCCACATCGCCTATGTGACGCGCGACGAGGCCCCGGAACCCGCCTGGGACGACCCCGCTGCCATCCCGGTCCTGCGCGAGCTGGACGGCGCGGCGCTGGCCAGGGGGCTGCCCCGGGACGGGGTGCTGCGCGTCACCTTCGACGACATCCGCCTCGGCATCCCGCTGCCGCGCCTCGCCGCCGCCATCCTGGCGCGGGTGGACGGGCAACGTCGCATCGGCGAGATCGGCGACGCGCTGGCCGCCAACGGCATCCCGCGCGAGGCCTTCGCGCGGGACTGGGCGGCGCTGCGCGATGCCATGGAGCCGCTCAACCGCCTGCTGCT
>NZ_JCACVY010000062.1:0-22105 GCF_058833935.1 Roseomonas sp. TS2
GCCTATGCCCGCCCCTTCGACGCAGCGGATGCCAGGCCGCGCATCGCCCTGGTGATCGGCGGCTTCGGCGGCGCGGGGCTGCGCGCCGAGGAGGCGCTGCGCCGCCTGCCGCCCGCCGCCACCCTCGCCATCAGCCCCCTGGCGCTGCGCCCGGACCTGCTGCTGGAGCCGGCGCGGCGGCGCGGCATGGAGGTGGTGCTGGCGCTGCCGCTGGAATCGCCCGGCGACCTGCCGGCCGGGCACCTGCTGCGCGCCAGCCTGCCGCCGGGCGAGAATTTGGAGCGGCTGCACCGCGCCATGGGCCGCTTCGCCGGCTATGCCGGCGTCGTCGGCGCGCTGGGCGCGCAGCGCGGGGAGCGCTTCCTGGCCAGCCCCGAGGCGCTGGCGGTGGTGCAGGAGGAGGTGCGCGCGCGCGGGCTCTACTATGTCGACCCCCGCCCCGGCGCCACCGCCCTGGCCTGGCACGCCGCCGCCGACCTGCTGCTGGACGAGTTGCCGACCCGTGGCGAGGTGGAGCACCGCCTGTCGCAGCTGGAGAGCCTGGCGCAGCGGCACGGGCGGGCGGTCGGCCTGGCCGCCGAGCCGACGCCGCTGCTGGTGGACCGCATCGCCGCCTGGGCGGCCGGGCTGGAGGCGCGCGGCCTGGTGCTGGCGCCCGCCAGCGCCGTGCTGCACGCGCCCGACAACACGCCGATCCCTTCCGCTTCCCGCTAGAGACCGATCCCCCATGGCCGAGCTGCCCTACCGCCGCAATGTCGGCGCCGCCCTGTTCAACCATGCCGGCCAGGTGCTGATCGCCCGGCGCGCCGACGTGGCGCAGGATGCCTGGCAGCTTCCCCAGGGCGGGCTGGACGAGGGAGAGGAGCCGCGGGACGCCGTGCTGCGGGAGCTGGCCGAGGAGATCGGCACCGCGCGGGCCGAGATCATCGGCGAGGTGCCCGAATGGCTGCGCTATGACCTGCCGGCGGAGCTGGTGGGCAAGGCGCTGGGCGGCCGCTACCGGGGCCAGATGCAGAAATGGTTCGCCCTGCGCTTCCTGGGGCGGGACGAGGAGATCCGCCTCGACCTCGACCCGCATCCCGAGTTCAACGCCTGGCGGTGGGAGGCGCTGGCGGCGCTGCCGGCGCTGGTGGTGCCGTTCCGGCGGCCGGTCTATGAGCGGCTGGTCCGGGAATTCTCGCATCTCGCGGGGCTGTGACACCACCGGCCCGACAACATTAGGCGCCCGGTAAGGAAACCGGCTGTCCACTGCCGCTGGAAACGGCAGTGGGCGTCATGGCAAATTTCCTCAACCGGTTGAGCATCCGCGGCAAGGTGCTGCTCTCCTTCGGCGTGCTGCTGATGTTCTTCATCGGCAACGGGCTCTACGGCGCGGCCCAGCTCCGCACCATCAACCATGACATGATCGAGATGCGGGACAACTGGATGCCCTCGGTGCGGGCCCTGGGCGAACTGCAATACGGTCTGGCGCGGGAGCGCATCCGCCTCTCCCGCCTGCTCGCCACCCGGGATGCGCGCGAGCGGCCGCAGGTGCAGGCCGAGTTCGACTCCATGGTGCGGGAGGTGCGGCGGCAGATCGACGCCTATCCGCCGATGATCTCGGGCCCGCAGGAACGGGCGCTGTATGACCGCTTCCTGACCGAGTACCGCGCCTACAACACGATCAACGACGATCTCCTGCGGAAGGACGAGGCCGCGGCGCAAAGCTTGTTCAACAACGAATCCGCCCGCGCCATCCGCGTCGCCTTCGGCACGCTGGACGAGATGCTGAAGCTCAACCGCGCCGGCTTCATGGCCGCCAGCACCATGGCCGAGGAAGCCTACGGCATGGCCATGACGGGCATCCTCACCACCGCCACGCTGGCGCTGCTGGCCGGCCTCGGCATGGCGCTGTGGATGGACCGCAACCTGGGCCGGGCGGTGGTGCGGCTCTCCGGCGCGCTGCGCAAGGTGGCGCGGCGGGACTACGATTTCACGCTGGCCGAGCGCGACCGCCAGGACGAGATCGGCGAGATGGCGAAGGCCCTGGAGGAATGCCGCCGCGGCCTGCGCGAGGCCGACGCGCTGGCCGCCGCGCAGGAGGCGGAGCGGCAGGCGAAGGAACATCGCGCCACCCAGCTCACGGCGCTGATGGCGCGGTTCGAGGGCAAGGTGGGCGACATGGTGGATATGCTCGCCGCCGCCTCGACCCAGCTGGAAGCCACCGCGCAATCCATGGCCGGCACCGCCAGCGAGACGGGCCAGCAGGTGGAGCGCGTGCTCTCCTCCTCGCAGGAGGCCGGCCAGGGGGTGCAGACCGTCGCCTCCGCCACCGAGGAGCTGACCGCCTCGATCGGCGAGATCAGCCGCCAGGTGGCGCAGGCCACCGCCGTGACGGCGCGGGCGGTGAGCGACGCGCAGCGCACCGACGACACGGTGCGCGCCCTGGCCGAGAGCGCGGCGCGCATCGGCGAGGTGGTGGGGCTGATCAACACCATCGCCGGGCAGACCAACCTGCTGGCGCTGAACGCGACCATCGAGGCGGCGCGGGCGGGAGAAGCCGGCAAGGGCTTCGCCGTGGTGGCCAGCGAGGTGAAGAACCTGGCGAGCCAGACCGCCAGGGCCACGGATGAGATCCGCAGTCAGATCACGCAGATCCAGAGCGCCACGCAGCAGGCTGTGGTCGATATCCAGGCGATCACCGGCACGATCGGCTCGATCAGCGACATCACCTCCACCATCGCCGCCGCCATCGACGAACAGGGGCTGGCGACGCGCGAGATCGCCAGCAGCGTCACCCGCACCGCGCAGGCCACGGACAGCGTCAGCGGCAGCATCGCCGAGGTGAATCAGGGCGCCGAGATGACCGGCGCCTCGGCCCGCCAGGTGCTGCAGGCCTCGGGCGAGCTGTCCCGCCAGTCGGAGCGGCTCCGGTCCGAGGTGGGGCAGTTCATCACCCAGGTGCGCGCCGCCTGAGCATCGGCGCAGGCGGCCGCGGCTGCCTGCGCCGGCGGCTCAGCTGCCGGCGATGGTCAGCCCATCGACGCGCAGGGTCGGCGCATCGGTGCCGCGGCGGAAGCGCAGGTCGCCGGCGGCCCGCATGTTGAGGAACATGTCCTTCAGATTGCCGGCCACGGTGATGCCGCTCACCGCCTCGGCCAGCTGCCCGTCGCGGATCACGAAGCCGGCGGCGCCGCGGCTGTAGTCGCCCG
The DNA here is from genome assembly GCF_058833935.1 of Roseomonas sp. TS2. Taxonomy (NCBI): domain Bacteria; kingdom Pseudomonadati; phylum Pseudomonadota; class Alphaproteobacteria; order Acetobacterales; family Roseomonadaceae; genus Roseomonas; species Roseomonas sp. TS2. The sequence goes on from NZ_JCACVY010000062.1 coordinate 3,192, forward strand.
TCACGCCGTTCACGCCGGAGCCGATCATCTCCGTGACGTAAAGGCCCTCGCCGATATCGGCCATCAGCGCCTCCGGCGTGCCGCTGCCGCCTTCCAGCCACAGGTTGGTGGTGGCGGGCGCCGGGGGGCTGGAGATGCCACGGCTGGCATGGCCGGTGGAACGCAGGCCGAGCTGCCGCGCGCTGCGCCAGTCCAGCACCCAGGAGCGCAGCACGCCATCCTCCACCAGCGCCAGGGGCGCGCCGGGCATCCCCTCGCCGTCGAAGGGGCGGGAGCGCAGGCCGCGGGGGCGCAGCGGGTCGTCGCGCAGGCTGAGGCCGGGGCTCAGCACCGCCTGGCCCATGCGGTCGCGCAGGAAGGAGGTGCCGCGCGCCACCGCCGCCCCATTCAGCGCCGCCGCCAGATGCCCGGCGAGTGAGCCGGCCACGCGCGGGTCATAGACCACGGGGCGGCGGCCGGTCTTCATGCGGATGGGGTTCAGGCGGCGCACGGCGCGCTCGGCCGCGGCGCGGCCCAGGGCGGCGGGATCCTCCAGGTCGGCGAGATGGACGGCGCTGCTGTAGTCGTAGTCGCGCTCCATGCCGGTGCCCTGGCCGGCCACCGCCGTCACCGAGATGGAATGGCCGCTGCGCCCGTATTCGCCCGCGAAGCCGGCGGAGCTGAACAGCGCCACCTCGGTGCGGGCGAAGCCGGCCTCGGCACCCTCGCTGTTGGTGACGCCGGGCACCGCCAGCGCCGCGTCCTCCGCCAGGGCGGCGCGGGCGATCAGCGCCTCGGCATCCGGCTCGGCGCTGTCGTTCAGCGCCAGGTCCAGCGCCGGCACCGGGTGCGGCTCGCCGAGGCCGGAGAAGCGGTCCGGTGGCACGGCGCGGGCCATGGCAACGGCGCGCTCGGCCAGCGCCTGGAAGCCGCGCGGCTCGGCATCGGTGGCGGAGACGATGGCCTGCCGCTGGCCGACCAGCACGCGCAGCCCGAGATCCAGCCCCTCGGAGCGCTCCAGATGCTCCAGCTTGCCCAGGCGCCGGTGCACCGAGAGCGCGGTGCCCACGATCATCAGCGCATCCGCCGCATCCGCCCCCGCCGCGCGGGCGGCGGCGACGAGGGATTCCAGGCGCTCCAGCCGGTTCATGCGGCGAGCTTCTCCACGATGGCGGGCAGGCCCGGCACCTTGCCGGCGGGGCCGAGGGCGGCCAGCGTCGGGCGCGAGCGGAAGATCATCGCCGCCGCCTGCTGCACCTGCTCCACCGTGACGGCGGCGATCTTGGCCTTGGTCTCCTCGACGGGGATGAGGCGGCCATGCACCTGGATCTGCCGCGCCAGCTGCTCGCAGCGGCTGCCGGTGGATTCGAGCGACATCAGCACCGAGGCGCGCAGCTGCGCCTTGGCGCGGGCCAGCTCCTCCTCCGTCACGTCGTGCTGCACGCGCCGCAGCTCCTCCAGCGCCACCGGCACCAGCTCGGCCGCCTGCGCCTCGCCCGTGCCGGCATAGATGGCGAAGAGGCCGCCATCGCGGAAGGGCTGGGCGAAGGAGTAGATGGAATAGACCAGCCCGCGCTTCTCGCGGATCTCCTGGAACAGGCGGGAGGACATGCCGCCGCCGAGCAGGGTGGAGAGCAGCATGGTGGGGTAGTGCATCGGCGTGGCCACCGCCGGGCCCTCGAAGCCCAGCACCACATGCACCTGGTCGAGCTCCCGCTCCTCGCGGAACTCGCCGCCGCCGTAGCGCGCCACCTCCGAGGGGGTGGGGCTGACCACCGGCAGGTCGGCGAAGTGGCGCTCCACCAGGCCCACGAGGTGCTCGTGCTCCAGCGCGCCGGCGGCGGCCACCACCATGCGGCTCGGGCCGTAGTGGCGGCGCATGTAGCCGGTCAGCACCTCGCGCCCCATGGCGGCGATGCTCTCCTCGGTGCCGAGCGTCGGGCGGCCCATCGGCTGGTCGGGGAAGGCGGTGGACTGGAAGTGGTCGAAGATGATGTCGTCCGGCGTGTCGTTCGCCTGGCCGATCTCCTGCAGGATGACGCCGCGCTCGCGCTCCATCTCCTCGGGGATGAAGGTGGAGTGCGTCAGGATGTCGCCGATGATGTCTGCGGCGAGCGGCATGTCCTCCTTCAGCACCTTGGCGTAGTAGGCGGTCTGCTCGCGCGCCGTGTAGGCGTTCAGGTGGCCGCCGACATTCTCGATCTCCCGCGCGATGGAGGCGGCGTCGCGCTTCTCGGTGCCCTTGAAGGCCATGTGCTCCAGGAAGTGGGAGGCACCGTTCTCGGCCCCCGTCTCGTCCCGCGTGCCGGCATGGACATAGGCGCCGATCGACACGGTCTCGACCCGTGGCATGGCCTCGGAGACAATGGTGAGCCCGTTGGCAAGGCGCGTCAGCCGCACCGCTTCAGTCATGAGCAAGCATTCCTGTGATCGGCCCGCGCGGAGAGGGGGATGGCGGGCGGAAACCCATTTGATTCCGAATGTAGTGTCGAAATGCGCCGCGTGCGACCCCGCCCGCCGCCATGCCTGGGCCGCATGGCAAGCACTGCCTGCGTCCGGCCGCCCTGCTGCGCCCGTTCACGGGGCGGTGTGGTGCCACAACGTCTCGGCCCCCGCTTCGTTAAGGTTCTGTAAGGCCCCGACGGACGCCGCGAGAGACGTTCCGAGGGCCTTGCCCCCTGGAAACTGACGAGGAACACGATCCATGCGTGGCCTGCCCCTGGCCCTGTCCTGCCTGCCCGCCCTGCTGGCGGGTGCCCTGCTCGCGACGCCCCCTGCCCAGGCCCGCAGCGCCGCGCCTCTCGCGGCGGCGGCCACAACGGGAAGCATGGCATTGCCGGTGCGCGAAGAGAATGCGCGCCCGCATCGTGGCGAGGCCTCCTTCTACCATGACCGCTTCCATGGGCGGGAAATGGCCAATGGGGAGACCTTCCGGCAGGAATCGGATTCCGCCGCCAGCCGCACCCTGCCCCTCGGCACCCGTGCTCAGGTGCGGAACCTGGAGAATGGCCGGACCGCCGAGGTGACCATCGAGGATCGTGGCCCCTATGCGCGCGGCCGGGTGATCGACCTGAGCAAGAGCACCGCCCGCAAGCTGGACATGATGGAGGATGGCACCGCGCCCGTGGAGGTGCGGCCGCTGCCCGGAAACCGGCAGGACTGACCGCCGATCCCGGCGGCCTGGGCCGACCCACCCAGCCCGGCCGCATTGCCCGGGGCGACGGGCGCCCCATCTGAGACAGACCCGGTCATGGGCGGCGGTGCCGCCCCATGGCCCATCGCAAGACAAGGAGGGCCATCCATCATGCGAGGATTGAAGCTGGCCGCAATCTGCGCCGCCCTTGGCCTCACCGCCATTCTCTCCCCCGTCGAAAGCCGCGAGGTGAAGCGGGAGACCGCTGCCCGCAGCGCCACCGCGGGCAAGCCGGCCCCGCGTACGGCGCACCGGGTGCAGCGGGGGCGGGCTTCGTTCTATGCCAATCATTTCCACGGCAAGCGCATGGCCAATGGCCGCCGCTTCAACCGCAACTCCAACGCGGCAGCCAGCCGCACCCTGCCGCTCGGTACCGAGGCACGGGTGAAGAACCTGGAGAATGGCCGCACCGCCGTCGTCACCATCCAGGATCGCGGGCCGTTCAAGCGCGGGCGGGTGATCGATGTCAGCCCCCGCATCGCCACCCAGCTCGGCATGCGCGAGGACGGGGTGGTGATGGTCGAGGTGGTGCCGCTCAGCATTCCCAGCAACCCGGGCTGAACCGGCCCCTGATGCCCGGGAAAGCCGCAGGCCGGGAAAGGCGCCATGGCCTCTCCCGGCTTCCGGGCTGTCAGGCGGCGTTGCGCCGCGCATGGCCGCGCACGGCGGCCTCGATGCCCTCCAGATCGTTTGGCAGCACGCTGAAGCGCTCCTCGCGCTCATAGAGATCGGCCAGCCGTGCCGGCAGGGGCGGGCGGAAGCCGGTGGCCTTTTCCACCGCATCCGGGAACTTGGCCGGATGCGCCGTGGCCGCCACGATCACCGGGATGCCCTTGTCCTCCGGACGGTGCGCCCGCGCTGCCGCCATGCCGATGGCGGTGTGCGGATCGGCCAGATAGGCGCTCTCCCGCCACAGGCGGCGGATTTCTTCCAGTGTTCCCTCGTCGGAGAGGGTGTGGCCGTGGAACAGGGTGGTTGCCTTCTTCCAGGCGGCGTCCGGCACCGGCATGCGGCCCTCGGCGCGGAAGCGCTGCATGGTCGTGGCCGTGGCCGCCGCGTCCCGTCCCAGCAGCTCGAACAGCAGCCGCTCGAAATTCGACGAGACCTGGATGTCCATGCTCGGCGAGAGCGAGGGCGCCACACCCTGCACCGACATGTCGTTGGCGGCGAGGAAGCGGGCCAGGATGTCGTTGCGGTTGGCGCCGATGATCAGCCGCTCGATCGGCAGGCCCATGCGGCGCGCCACCCAGGCGGCCAGCACATTGCCGAAATTGCCGGTGGGGACGGAGACGGCCACCGGGCGGTCCGGCGCGCCGAGCGCCAGCGCGGCATAGGCGTAGTAGGGCACCTGCGCCGCGATGCGCGCCCAGTTGATGGAATTGACCGCCGAGAGGCGCATCTCCTGGCGGAAGGGCGCGTCGTTGAACATCGCCTTCACCAGGTCCTGGCAGTCGTCGAAGCTGCCCTGGACGGCGATGTTGTGGATGTTGGGCGAGAGCACCGTGGTCATCTGCCGGCGCTGCACCGCGGAGGTGCGGCCCTCGGGGTGCAGGATCACCACGTCGATCGCGGCGCGGTCGCGGCAGGCCTCGATGGCGGCGGAGCCGGTGTCGCCCGAGGTGGCGCCGACGATGGTGACACGCTCGCCGCGCTTCGCCAGCGCATGGTCGAAGAGCTGCCCGAGCAGCTGCATCGCCATGTCCTTGAAGGCCAGCGTCGGCCCGTGAAACAGCTCCAGCGAGAAGATCCCCGGCTCCACCTGCACCAGCGGCGCCGTGGCGGCATGGCCGAACCCGCCATAGGCGGCGTGGGCCATGCGCAGCAGCGTGGCCTCGTCCGGCGTGCCGCCGGTGAAGCGCGCCATGAGGTGCGCGGCCAGTTCCGGATAGGGCAGGCCGCGCAGGCCGCGCCACTCGGCGGCCGAGAGCAGCGGCCAGGTTTCCGGCATGAACAGGCCGCCATCCTCGGCCAGCCCGGCCAGGAGGACGCCTTCGAAATCGCGGGCGGGGGCGGCGCCCCGGGTCGAGACATAGCGCATGATGCGGGCAGATTAGGCCCTGGCGCGGCATCCGGCCATGCCGGTTGCGCGCATTTGCCGCGCTCCACCGCCTTGGCGCGCGGGCCGATCGGGTTCACCGTGGCGCCCATGTCCTCCGATGCCGCGCCCGCCGATGCCGCCGCCCTGCTCGAGCGGCTGCTCGCCACCCCCACCGCCAGCGCCCCCACCCATGCCGGGGATGGCCGGCTCTACTTCCTGCATGACGCGGAAGGCTCCGCGCAGGTCTGGGAGATCCCGGCCGGGGGCGGCACGCCCCGGCCGCGCACCCGCCACCGCGACGCCGTCTCGCACGTCGCCGGCCTGCCGGATGGCGGCGTCGTGTTCGGCCGCGACGGCGCCGGCGACGAGCGGGTGCAGCTGCACCACCTGCCGCCCGAGGGCGAGGCCCGCGCGCTGACCGAGGCGCCGGAGGTGATCCATGGCTGGGGCGCCGTCTCGCCCGACGGCCGGCGCATCGCCTACACCGCCAATGCGCGCGACCCGGCGCACACCGATGCCTGGGTGATGGACCTCGCAACCGGCCAAGCCCGCTGCGTGGCCGAGGTGGAAGGCCCGCACGAACTGCCCGCCTGGGCGCCGGAGGGCGACGCGCTGCTGCTGGCCACCGCCCCCCGCACCTTCGAATCCAGCCTCGACCGCGTGGCCCTGGCCGATGGTGCCCGCACCCCCCTCACCCCGCATGAGGGCGACTGGCGCCACCAGGCGCCGCGCGGCAAGGCCGGTGGCGGCGGCTTCTGGCTGCTGACCGACCGGGAGCGGGATTTCCTGGGCGTGGCCTTCCAGGAGGCCGGGGCGGCGCCGCGCTTCCTCTACGCCCCGCCGCATGACGTGGAGGTGCTTCAGCTCTCGCCGGACGAGTCGCTGCTGGCGGTGGTGGTGAACGAGGGCGGCTACTCCCGCCTGCGCTTCCTGGATGCGGCCAGCGGCGCGGTGCGGGCCGCGCCCTGGCACCCGCGCGGCGTCATCACCAAGGTCAGCTGGGCGCCGGATGGCAGCCATGTGGCCTTCGACCTGGCGGGCTTCGCCTTTCCCGCCGGGCTGCACCGCGCCTGGCCGGACCGGGCGGAGAGCGAGCCGCTGTTCCCGGCCGACGTCCCGCGCGGGCTGCGGCAATGGGAAAGCATCACCTACCCCACCCATGACGGGCGGGAGATTCCCGCCTTCCTGGCCCTGCCGGAAGGCGAGGCGCCGGCCTCCGGCTGGCCCATGCTGGTCTGGGTGCATGGCGGCCCGGCGGCGCAGGCGCTGCCCAATTGGCGGCCCGACCTGCAGGCGGTGCTGGCCATGGGCATCGGCGTCCTGGTGCCGAATGTGCGCGGCTCCACTGGCTATGGCCGTGACTACGCCGCGCTGGACGACCGGGAGAAGCGGCTGGACAGCGTGGCCGACCTCGCCGCCGCCCATGCCTTCCTCGCCGCCCGGCCAGGGGTGGATGGGGCGCGCATCGGCATCATGGGGCAGAGCTATGGCGGCTGGATGGTGCTGGCCGCCACCACCGAATACCCGGCGCTCTGGGCCTGCGGCGTGGATTTCTACGGCATCGCCCGCTGGAAGACCTTCTTCGAGCGCACCGGCCCCTGGCGCATCGGCCACCGCGCCGCCGAATATGGCGACCCGGCGCGGGACGCCGAATTGCTGGAGCGCCTCTCGCCGCTGCTGCGGGCGGAGCGGATCGCCTGCCCGCTGCTGGTGGCGCAGGGGATGACCGACCCGCGCGTGCCGCCGCAGGAGAGCGCGCAGATCGTGGCGGCGCTGGAGCGGCGCGGCGTGCCGGTGGAATACCTCACCTTCCCCGATGAGGGGCACGGCTTCACCAAGCGGGACAACCGGCGGCGGGTCTACCGGGCCGTGCTGGCCTTCCTGGCGCGGCACCTGAAGGGCTGAGGGCGGGCATGTACGATCTCTGGGTGAACTACCCCGCCATCCCGGCGCAGGAGGCGGCGGTCTCCGGCGCGCTGCGCGGCCTGCTGGAGGGCGGCGCTCCCCTGCCTGCCGCCTATGGCCCGCCCCAGGGGGCGGAGGCGGCACGCCGGGCCATCGCGCCGCTGCTCGGGCTGGCGCCGGGGCAGGCGCTGGCGCTGACCTGCGGCGGGCAGTCGGCGCTGAGCGTGGCCTTCGCGGCGGCGCTGGCGGCGGCCGGGCCGGGGCGGCGGCGCATCGCCATGGAGGCGCACACCTTCCCCATGGCGCGGCACTTCCTGGCGCTGGAAGGCGTGCCGACCCTCGGCCTGCCGATGGATGCCGAAGGCATGGACCTCGCCGCGCTGGAACAGGCCCTGGCCAGCCCCGAGCCGCCCGGCGTGCTCTATGTGATGCCGGTGGTGCACAACCCGCTCGGCCTCACCTACAGCGCGGCGCGGCTGGCGGCGCTGGCCGCGATCGTGGCACGGCACGACCTTTGGGTGGTGGAGGACGAGGCCTATGCCTTCCTCGCCGCGCCCGAGCTGCGGCCGCCCAGCCTCGCCAGCCTGCGGCCGGAGCGGGTCTTCGGCATGTGGAGCCTGTCCAAGATGGTCTCGCTCTCGCTGCGGCTGGGGGCGGTGTCGGCGCCCGCAGCGCTGGTCGAGGTGGCGGCGGAGCAGATCCGCATCCGGGGCCTGACGGCCAACCCGGTGATCGCCGCCGCCACGGCGCGGCTGGCGGAGGATGGCACCGCCGATTGCCTGATGGCGGAGAAGCGCGCCGAGGGCGCCGCGCGCCGTGCCCTGGCGCGGGAGATTCTGGGCACGGCGCGCTTCGCCACCGAGCCCGGCGATTCCTGGCACATCTGGATGCACCGCCCCGCCGGCGAGGCGGAGGCGGATTTCCTGGCGCGGGCGCGGGCGGCGGAGGTCTCGCTCGCCCCCGCCACGCCCTTCCGCCATGCCGGGGGCGAGGCGCCCTTCTTCCGCCTCTCGCTGGGCGGCGAGGCGGAACGGGCAAGGCTGGCGGAGGGGCTGGGCCGGCTTGCCCGCGTACTCACTTAGCGGCCGCTGGCCGGGAGCGTGACGCCAAACTCGAAAAGTCTTTTTGCTTCTTTTTCTTCAGAAAAAGAAGGTTCCTCCCTCCAATCCTCCTCTCACGGCAGGATGCGGATGACGGCCTCGATCTCGACCGGCACGTTGGAGGGCAGCGAGCCCATGCCGACGGCCGAGCGGGCATGGTGGCCACGCTCGCCCAGCACGGCGGCGAGGAGCTGCGAGCAGGCGTCGATCACCTTGGGCTGCTCGCCGAATTCCGGCGTGGCGTTGACCATGCCGAACACCTTGAGGAACTCCACCCGCTCCAGCGAGCCCGCGGCCTCGCGCGCCACGGCCAGGAGATGCAGCGCGCAGAGCTCGGCCGCCTTGCGCGCCTCCTCCACCCCCATCTCCGCGCCCACCTTGCCCTGGATGACGGAGCCATCGGCCAGCCGGGGCACCTGCCCCGAGAGATAGGCGACATCGCCCACGCGGCGGAACGGCACGTAGCTGAACAGCGGCTTGCCCACCTTCGGCAGGCTGTGCCCCAGCGCCTCCAGGCGTTGCTCGGCGGTCTCGGTCATGCGTTGCTCCTTTGACTTGAAAGAAGAAAAGAAGAGGGGCTCCGGGGAGAATTCCTTCTCCCCGGGGTCTTTTCAGTTGCGCCTGTGCTGACGCACAGCCGCCCTCAAACGCCAGCGCCGGCATCCTCCGGCTTGGCTCCGCCGCACAGGCGGCGGCGCCCGTTCGGGCGCTCGTCCCGCGCTGCGGGCCGCGCTCTCAAAGGGTCTTCCCCCGCGCCGCGACATCCTGGAACCCCAGGAACTCCCCCCCGCGCACGAAGGCGATACGGTCGTGCAGGTTGCTGACGGGGCAGACATGGTTGGGCACCACGCGCAGCCGCTCGCCCAGCTCCGGCTTCCGGGCGCAGGCGGAGAGGTCGAGCATGCCGTGCTCCTCGCTCAGCCGCTCCAGCCGCGCTTCCGGGTAGTCGGGGAAGTAGCCGTGGCCGAGTTCCGCGCCCCCCGGCATCAGGTCGGCCGCGAAGCTCTTGGTGCCGGCGTCGATGATGCCGCGCTCCGCCGTGGGGCGGCTGATGACCGTGACATGCAGGTGCAGGGCGCAATCGGCCCAGCCGGCATGGCCCGCCGCCACCATCATCCGGTCGTTGTAGATGTAGGTGCCGACGCGCAGCTCGTTGACCGGCGCCACCTCATGGGTACGGAAGGCATCCGGCGTGCCGCCGCCGGAGAGGATGGCGGGCTCCAGCCCCTCCGCCCGCAGCCGCGGCAGGATTGCCTCCAGGAACACGGCGCTGGCGGCGGAGACGGGGTAGGTCATCAGCCCGTCGAAGCGCAGGCCGGGGGTGGCGCGGGCGGCGCGGGCCAGCTCCAGCGCCGCCTCCACGCTGGTGACGCCGGTGCGCCGGGCGCCGCTGTCGAACTCCACCAGCACGCCGATCTCGGCCCCCGCGGCGGCAGCGGCCTCGGCGGCGTTGCGCAGGGCCAGCGGGTTGTCCACCGCCACGCGCATCCGCGCCCGGCCGGCCAGCGCGCCGAGGCGCGCGGCCTTGCCCTGCCCCAGCAGCGGGTAGGAGATCAGGATGTCGTCCAGCCCGGCATCGGCCATCACCTCGGCCTCGCCCAGCTTCTGGCAGGTGATGCCGCGGGCGCCGAGCGCCACCTGCCGCTGGGCCAGGGCCGGGATCTTGTGCGTCTTGATGTGCGGCCGCAGGGCCAGGCCGTGGCGGTCGCAGTATTCCTGCATCCGCGCCAGGTTGGCCTCGACCACGGCGAGGTCGACGACGGGGACGGGGGTTTCGAGGGTGGCGAGATCCATCGGGGCTCCAGCGCGAGACATGCCCGCCAGGAAACACCCGATCGGCGCCGCTGTCGCCCCCTCGCGCGGCTTCGCCGCCGTTCAGCGGCCCTGGAAGGCGCGGGCCAGGGCTTCCCACAACGCCTTGCGGCGCCATTCCGCGTCGAGCGGCAGGCCGCGATGGGTGCGGCCGTCGCGCAGCGCCACGGCGGGCTCGGTGGCCAGCCAGGAGTATTTGTCGGACAGGCCCCAGGTGAGGATGGTGCGCACCCCGCCCTCCAGCGCCGTGGCGACGAAGGCATGGGCACGCTCGGCCACCAGCGCGTCGCGCGCCCCCATGTCCTGTGGCGGGCTCGGCGCCTCCCGCACATCCAGCTCGGTGATCAGCACGGCCAGGCCCATCTGCCGCAGCTCGGCCAGGAAGGCGGCGAAGGGCGCCGGGCGGAAGGGGCGGACCATCTGCAGGTGCGCCTGGATGCCCACCGCATCCAGCGGCGTGCCCCGCGCCAGGAGGGAGCGCAGCAGCGCCAGCAGGCGGCGGCGCTTCTCGGTGGCGTCGGGCGTGTCCTCCTCGATGCCGTATTCGTTCAGCGTCAGCCGCAGGGTGGGGTCGCGCTCGCGCGCCATGCGGAAGGCGATGTCGATGTAGTTGGGCCCCAGCGCGCGCAGCCAGGGCGTGTCGCGCAGCTCGCCGGGGCCGGCCTGGGGCACGTCGCTGCCGGGCGGGTTGGCCACCGGCTCGTTGACCACGTCCCAGTCGCGGATCTGGCCGCGGGCATGGGACAGGACGCGGTCGAAATGCGCGGCCATCACGGCCAGGGCGCGGTCCCGCCCCTCGCCCAGGGCGGCGCGGGTCCAGTCCGGCAGGTCGTTGTGCCAGATCAGCGCATGGCCGCGCACCGGGCGGGCGCGGGATTGCGCCCAGCGCAGGATGGAATCGAGCGGGGCGGTGTCGAAGCGGCCCTCCTGCGGCTGCAGAGCGGACCATTTGGCCTCCCATTCCGGCACCAGGATGGCGGCCTCGGTCTCGAAGGCGCGGTGGTAATCCGGGTCGGTCTCCAGGAGCTGGCCCTGCACGGCAGCGCCGAAGGTGAGGCCCTGGCTGCGCGCCAGGGCGCCCAGGCTGGGCAGGCCGGAGAGATCGGGCGCGGCCTGGGCCCGGCCCAGGGAGGGGGACAGCGTGCCGGCGGCCGTGGCGGCCAGCAGGGTGCGGCGGCGAAGCATGGCGATGCTCAAGCCGCGGCCGGGCTGCGTGCGGCGAGCTTCCCCTTGGTGGCATCGGAGCGCGCCAGCCATTGCTGGTATCGCCCGTGCCGCCAGCGCAGCAGCCGCCACGCCCCTTGCGCGGCGAGGCCCGCCAGGCGGCCCCGGGGCGTCAGCCCGATCGATTTGAAAACCATGCCCATGCCACGCTCGATATGCCGGTAGCGATAGTAGCCCATGGCACGCCCCATGTAGCCGGCGATACACCGTTCATGGTCGTAGGCCGCGCCTTCCGGCTCGTTGCCGCAGTGATAGGCATAGGCCAGCTCGTCATCCTCCGACTCGCCGATGCGGCCGGCGGCGACGCGCAGGCGCTGCGGAAAGGAGAGCCGTTCCCGCGCCAGGTAGCGCTTCATGTGGTCGTAGAAGAGCTTGAAGTGGCGGTACTCGTCCGCCGCGATGAGGCGGCAGATCTCCTTCAGCACCGGCTCCTCCGTCGCCTCGCCCAGGGCCGTGTAGTAGCTGGAGGTGCCGGTCTCCACCATGCAGCGGGCGATCAGCTCGCCGGTGCGGCTGCCACGGATGGAGGCATCGGCGTTGACGTCGATCCGGTAGCCGTTGCGGTAGCGCTCGAAGGCGTCGTCGAAGCTCCAGCCGGGGTCGGCCAGCATGGCCCAGCGGCCCAGCGCGTCGCCATGCTGCACCTCCTCCACCGCCCAGTTGTCGGCAGCCTGGCGGAAATCCGGGTCGTCCTGGAAAACGCGGTTGAGATAGATGGCGTAATCGACGCCGTTCTTCTCCACCATCGCCGCCGCCTTCACCAGGGGGATCAGTCCGGCGTCGAGCCGCGCCGGATCGAACCGGTTCCAGGCCACCTGCGCGATCTGCCAGTGCTTCATGCCGCTGCCCCCACCGCCCGGGGCACGCGCCAGCCCAGGGACATAGAAAAACGCCGTCCGCAGGGATGATCTGCGAACGGCGTCGGGAATCAAGTCACAGCCCGGACAGGACCGGCGGCGCGGTGCCTCAAGCGGCCTCGGCCGCGGCGGCCATCTCACGCGCGGCAAGCAGGCGGTCCATCGCCGCCTCGCGCGTCTCCGGCGTCTCGCTGCCGGCCGCGTCGTAGGCGGCCTCGGCCTCCTTCACACGGGCGGCGGCGGCGGCGCGGGAGAGCGAGGCGACGGGCGTCGCCTCATCCGCCAGCACCGTGACGCGGGTCGGCGTGATCTCGGCGAAGCCGCCGAGCACGAACAGCCTCTCGGTGGTCTGCCCGTTCTCCTGCACGCGGATGACGCCGCCCTTGAGGGTCACGATCATCGGCGCCATGCCGGGGAGCACCCCCATCTCGCCCTCCGCCGCCGGGATGATGGCCATCTCGACGGGGCGGGAGAGAAGGAGCTTCTCCGGGCTCACCAGTTCCAGGTCGAAGGTCGCCATGGATCAGCTCCCCCTGCCCGGTTCAGGCCGCGGCCTTGAGGGTCTCGGCCTTCTTCACCGCGTCCTCGATGGTGCCGACCATGTAGAAGGCGGCCTCGGGGAGGTGGTCGTACTCGCCCTTGCAGATGGCGGCGAAGGAGCGGACCGTGTCCTCGATCTTGACGAACACGCCCGGCGTGCCCGTGAAGACCTCGGCGACGTGGAAGGGCTGGCTGAGGAAGCGCTGGATCTTGCGCGCGCGCGCCACGATCAGCTTGTCGTCCTCGGACAGTTCGTCCATGCCCAGGATGGCGATGATGTCCTGCAGCGACTTGTAGGTCTGCAGGATGCGCTGCACCTCGCGGGCCGTGTTGTAGTGCTCGTCGCCGATGACGCGGGGGTCCATCGCGCGGCTCGTGGAGTCCAGCGGGTCCACGGCCGGGAAGATGGCCTGCTCGGCGATCGAGCGCGACAGCACGGTGGTCGCGTCGAGGTGGGCGAAGGAGGCGGCGGGGGCCGGGTCGGTCAGGTCGTCGGCGGGCACGTAGATGGCCTGCACCGAGGTGATCGAGCCCTTCTTCGTCGAGGTGATCCGCTCCTGCAGGGCGCCCATGTCGGTGGCCAGCGTCGGCTGGTAGCCCACCGCGGAGGGGATGCGGCCGAGCAGGGCCGAGACCTCGGCGCCCGCCTGGGTGAAGCGGAAGATGTTGTCGATGAAGAACAGCACGTCCTGGCCCTGCTCATCGCGGAAATACTCCGCCATGGACAGGCCGGAGAGCGCGACGCGGGCGCGGGCACCCGGCGGCTCGTTCATCTGGCCATAGACCAGCGCCACCTTCGAGCCCTCGGTGGAGCCGTTCTCGCCGAGCTTGATGACGCCGGCATCGATCATCTCGTGATAGAGATCGTTGCCCTCGCGCGTGCGCTCGCCGACGCCGGCGAACACGGACACGCCGCCATGGCCCTTGGCGATGTTGTTGATCAGCTCCTGGATGGTCACCGTCTTGCCGACGCCGGCGCCGCCGAACAGGCCGATCTTGCCGCCCTTCAGGTAGGGGCACATCAGGTCGACGACCTTGATGCCCGTCACCAGGATCTCGGCCGAGGTGGCCTGGTCCTCGAAGGCGGGAGCATCGCGGTGGATGGTGTAGCTCTTGGTTGCGGCCACCGGGCCGCGCTCGTCGATCGGCTCGCCGATGACGTTCAGGATGCGGCCGAGGGTGCCCTCGCCCACCGGCACGGAGATGCCGGCGCCCGTGTCCACCACCTCGGCGCCGCGGACCAGGCCGTCGGTCGTGTCCATGGCGATGGTGCGGACGGTGCGCTCACCGAGGTGCTGCGCGACTTCCAGCACCAGGGTGCGGTCGCCGATCATCACCTTCAGGGCGTTCTGCATGCTCGGCAGTTCGGCGGGGAACTGCACGTCCACGACAGCGCCCAGGACCTGCGTGACCTTGCCAACGTTGTTCTTCATGGCCGTCATTCCCCTCAGAGGGCTTCCGCACCCGAGATGATCTCGATCAGCTCGCGGGTGATGTTCGCCTGACGCGTACGGTTGTAGGTCAGGGTCAGCTTGTTGATCATGTCGCCGGCGTTGCGCGTGGCGTTGTCCATGGCGTTCATCTGGCTGCCGAAGAAGCCAGCGGAATTCTCCAGCAGCGCGCGGTAGATCTGGATGGCCAGATTCTTCGGCAGCAGCTGCGCCAGGATCGTCGCCTCGTCCGGCTCGTACTCGTACCACGCCTGCGCGTCACCCGCCTCGGCCTTGGCCTCCGGCAGCTCCGCCGGGATCAGCTGCTGGCCCGTGGGGGTCTGGCTGATCACGTTGCGGAAGCGGTTGTAGATGAGCGTGCAGACGTCGAACTCGCCCGCCTCCAGCATCGCGGTGACGCGGGTGGCGATCTCGTTCGCATCCTCGAAGCCGACGCGCTTCTTGCCCTGGAAGCTGACCTCGCCCACCACGCGGGAGGCGAATTCACGCTTCAGGTAGGAGGCGCCCTTGCGGCCGACGGTCAGGATCTTGACCGTCTTGCCTTCCGACTCCAGCGCCCGGATCCGGGCGCGGGCGAAGCGGCTCACATTGGTGTTGAAGGGGCCGGCCAGACCGCGGTCGCCGGTGACGACGACCAGCAGGTGCACCTGGTCCGCGCCGGTGCCCACGAGGAGCTTCGGCGCGTCCGGGTTGCCGGCCACCGCCTGCCCGAGCGCGCCCAGCATGCGGGCCATGCGCTCGGCATAGGGGCGGGCGGCCTCGGCCTGCTGCTGGGCGCGGCGGAGCTTCGCCGCCGCGACCATCTTCATCGCCTGGGTGATCTTCCGGGTGGATTTGACGCTGTTGATGCGTCCCCGGAGTTCCTTGAGGTTGGCCATGCTGTCTGCCCCGGCCCGATCTCAGACCGCGAAGGACTTGGCGAAGTCGTCCATGAAGGACACCAGCTTCGCCTCGTTCTCCTTGGTGATCTCCTTCTTGTCGCGGATGCTGGCGACGATCTCCGGCGCATTGGCCTTGATCGAGGAGAGCAGCTGCGTCTCGAAGGCGCCGACCTTGGCGACCGGGATCTTGTCCAGGTAGCCGCGGACGCCGGCGAAGAGCGAGATCACCTGCTCCTCGACGGGCACCGGCTTGAACTGCGGCTGCTTCAGCAGCTCGGTCAGGCGCGCGCCACGGGCCAGCAGGGCCTGGGTGGAGGCGTCGAGATCCGAGGCGAACTGGGCGAAGGCCGCCATCTCGCGGTACTGGGCCAGCTCCAGCTTGATCTTGCCGGCGACCTGCTTCATCGCCTTGATCTGGGCGGCGGAGCCGACGCGGGAGACCGAGAGGCCGACGTTCACGGCGGGGCGGATGCCCTTGAAGAACAGCTCGGTCTCCAGGAAGATCTGCCCGTCCGTGATCGAGATCACGTTGGTCGGGATGTAGGCGGAGACGTCGCCCGCCTGCGTCTCGATCACCGGCAACGCGGTCAGCGAGCCGAGGCCGGCGGCCTCGCCCATCTTGGCCGCGCGCTCGAGCAGGCGCGAGTGCAGGTAGAACACGTCGCCCGGATAGGCCTCGCGGCCCGGCGGACGGCGCAGCAGCAGCGACATCTGGCGGTAGGCCACGGCCTGCTTCGACAGATCGTCGTAGAAGATGACCGCGTGCTTGCCGCTGTCGCGGAAGAACTCGCCCATGGCGCAGCCCGTGTAGGGCGCCAGGAACTGCATCGGCGCCGGGTCGGACGCCGTGGCGGCGACGACGATGGAGTATTCCATCGCGCCGTTCTCTTCCAGCGTGCGGACCAGCTGCGCCACCGTCGAGCGCTTCTGCCCGATGGCGACGTAGATGCAGTAGAGCTTCTTCGACTCATCGCCGGAAGCGTTGATCTGCTTCTGGTTGATGATGGTGTCGATGATGACGGCGGTCTTGCCGGTCTGGCGGTCGCCGATGACCAGCTCACGCTGGCCGCGGCCGATCGGGATCAGCGCGTCGATCGCCTTCACGCCCGTCTGCATCGGCTCGTGCACCGACTTGCGCGGGATGATGCCGGGCGCCTTCACCTCGACCAGGGCGCGGGTCACGTCGACCAGCGGACCCTTGCCGTCGATCGGGTTGCCCAGGCCATCGACCACGCGGCCGAGCAGGCCGCGGCCGACCGGCACGTCGACGATGTCACCCGTGCGGGAGACGGTGTCGCCCTCGCGGATCTGCTGGTCGTTGCCGAAAATAACGACGCCGACGTTGTCGGTCTCGAGATTGAGCGCCATGCCCTTGAGGCCGGCGGAGGGGAACTCCACCAGCTCACCGGCCATGACATTCTGCAGGCCGTAGACGCGGGCAATGCCGTCGCCCACGGTCAGCACGGTGCCGACCTCGGCAACATTCGCATCGGCGTCGAAACCGGCGATCTGCTGCTTCAGGATCTCCGAGATCTCGGCGGGACGGATCTCCATATCAGGCGGCCCCCTTCATGGCGTACTGCAGGCGCTGCAGCTTGGACTTGATCGAGCTGTCGTAGAGGCGGGACCCGAGACGGACGACCAGGCCACCCAGCAGGGTGGTGTCGACGCGCTCGACCAGCTTCACGTTGGAATACCCGGCTTCCGTCAGCCGCGCGACGAGCTGCGTGCGCTGCGTGTCGGAAAGCGGATGGGCGGTGGCGACCTCGGCGGTCTGCTGACCGCGCTGCTCGGCGAGCAGCGTGCCGAAGGCGGCGATCACCTGCGGCAGCGCCGCGAGGCGGCGGTTGGCGATCATCACGCCGACCAGGTTGCGGACCTCGCCGGAGATTCCGGCGCGCTCCAGCACGGCGAGAGCGCCGCGCCGCTGCGCGCCGCTGTCGAGGCGCGGATCCTCGACGAAGGCGCGGAAGGCCGCGTCCTTCGACCAGAGGCCGTTCAGGCTGTCCAGGTCGGCGGCGACGGAATCGACCGCCTTCTTGTCCTTGGCCAGCTCCAGCAGCGCCAGCGCGTAGCGCTGCGCGAGGCCGGAAGGTTGGGTCGCGTTGGGCGAGACGTTGGTCGCTTCGGAGGCCACGGAGGATCCCGTTCTCTGCTATCCCGGCGTCCCGCCGCGCGGTGCCCCGGAGGGCATTCCGGCGGTTGGACATGATTTCGACGCGCGCGGACATCGTCCGCCGCGGCGGCCCGGCATTAACACAAGGTATTGCGGCGCGGCAACGGGGGGTGCGGCGGATTCGTTACCGGGTCTTCACCAGCCTGTCGCAATTTGTCGCTTTGCCGCGCCGCGTCACAGGAAGCTGACGGGGTCGATATCGACCTGCACTCGCACCCCGGCCGGCACTCCGGCGCGGGAGAGCCACTCCCGCAGCAGCGGCTGCACCGCCACGTCCCGCCGCGCCTTCAGCAGCAGCCGCCGCCGGTGCCGCCCGCGCAGCAGGGCAAGCGGCGCCGGCGCCGGGCCCAGCACCTCCACCCCCTCCGCCTGCGGCGCGGTGAGCCCCAGGTCGCGCGCCGCGCGGTCCGCCTCCCGCTCATCCTCGGCCGAGACGATCAGCGCGGCGAGCCGGCCGAAGGGGGGCCAGTGGCCGGGGCGGCGGCTTTCCGCCTCGGCCTCCATGAAGGCGTCGAGGTCGCCCGAGACCAGCGCCTCCAGCACCGGGTGCTCGGGGCTCCAGGTCTGCAGCAGCACCCGCCCCGGCGCCTCGGCCCGGCCGGCGCGGCCGGCCACCTGGTGCAGCAGCTGCACCGTGCGCTCGGCGGCGCGCAGGTCGCCGCCCGCGAGGCCGAGATCGGCATCCACCACCCCCACCAGGGTCAGGTGCGGGAAGTGCCAGCCCTTGGCGACGATCTGCGTGCCGATGATGAGGTCCACCTCGCGCTCCTGGATGGCGCGCGCCGCCTCGGCCGCCGCGGCGGGGCCGGGGATGGTGTCGGAGGCCATCACCAGCCGTCGCGCCTCGGGGAAGAGCAGCGCCGCCTCCTCCTGCACCCGCTCCACGCCAGGGCCGAGCGGCGTCAGGCTGCCCTCGGCGGCGCATTCGGGGCAGGTCTCGGGAATCGGCTCGGCATGGCCGCAATGATGGCATTGCAGGGTGCGGCGCACCCGGTGCTCCACCAGCCAGGCGGTGCAGTTGGGGCAGCGCATGCGGTGGCCGCAGCTGCGGCAGAGCGTCAGCGGCGCGTAGCCCCGGCGGTTGAGAAACAGCATGGCCTGCTGCCCCGCCGCCAGCGTCTCCCGCACCGCCTCGACGAGCGGCGGGCTGAGGAAGCGGCCGCGCTCGGGCGGCGTGCGCCGCTGGTCGATCACCGCCACCTCGGGCAGGCTGGCGCCGCCATGCCGCACCGGCAGGTGCAGCGCGGCGTAGCGGCCGGTCCCCGCATTGGTCAGCGTCTCCAGGCTGGGCGTGGCGGAGACCAGCACGCAGGCGGCGCCGGCGAGGCGCGCGCGCACCACCGCCATGTCCCGCGCGTGGTAGATGACGCCCTCCTCCTGCTTGAAGGCGGTCTCATGCTCCTCGTCCACGATGATCAGGCCGAGATCCGGGAAGGGCAGGAACAGGGCCGAGCGCGCGCCCACCAGCACCGGCGCCCGCCCCTCGGCCACGGCGCGCCAGGTGTCCCGCCGCAGCCGGCTGCCGAGCTCGGAGTGCCACAGGGCGGGCGGGCCGCCGAAGCGCCGCTCGAACCGCTCCAGCCACTGGGTGGAGAGGGCGATCTCGGGCAGCAGCACCAGCGCCTGGCGGCCCTGCTCCAGGCATTCCGCCACCGCCTCCAGATATACCTCCGTCTTGCCCGAACCGGTGACGCCGGTGAGCAGCGTGACACCGAAGGCCCGCGCCGCGGTGGCCTCGCGCAGCGCCGCCGCCACCTG
>NZ_JCACVY010000063.1:0-21685 GCF_058833935.1 Roseomonas sp. TS2
CGGCTCCGGCACCGCGAGGATGCCGCGCACCGCCTCCACCACCAGCCCGGCGCGGGCCATGCCCTGGCGCAGCACCAGGATTCGGGCACCCGGGCCCGGCGCCGCCACGCCGCGGCCCAGCAGGGCGTCCAGCGCCAGCAGCGGCAGCGCCTGGCCGCGATAAGGCACCACGCCGAGCGCCGCCGCGCCCAGGCCCGGCAGCGGGGCGAAACCCGGCGGCAGGCGCAGCACCGTCTCCACCGCCTCCAGCGGCACGGCGAAATCCTGGCTCCCCGCGCGGCAGCCGAGCAGGGCGAGGGTGGCGTCCTCCGCCACCGCCCGCACGGGCATCGCCGGAGTCACGGGCAGCGCCGGAGTGGCGAGGACCGGCTCCTGCTGCGCCCGCGGCATGACGGCGCGGGCCAGCAGCGCCGCCAGGTCCAGCGGCGCCTCGCCATCCGCCAGCCCCAGCACCGCCTCCACCGAAAGCGCCAGCGGCGTGCCGCCGCGCAGCAGCACCAGCCGCGCGGCCCGCCCCGGCGGGGCCTCCTCCCGCCCCAGCAGCCGCGCCAGCGAGACCACCGGCACCGGCGCCCCGCGCAGGCTGGCCATTCCCAGCAGCCAGTCCGGCGCGCGCGGCACGCGCGTCAGCGGGACGCAGGGCTGGATGCCCTCCAGCGCCGCCGCCGGCAGGGTCAGGCGCTCCCCCCCGGCACGGCAGGCCAGCACGCGCGCATCCTGCGCGGACATGCGCTAGCCTTCCGTGCCCTGGAGTTCCTCGGCCAGCCCGGCGATCTCCTCGATGGCGGCGGCCAGCGCCTCGGTGCCCTGGGCCTGCTCGCGCGCCGCGGCCGCCGCCTGGGCGGTGGAGCCGCCGATCTGCGCCGCCGCGGCGGCGATCTGCCGGCAGCCGTCCAGCACCTCCCGCGCCGCCTGCATCGCCGCCTCGGCGCCGGAGGCCGTCTCCTCCGCGCCGCCGCGCAGCGCCTCGATCGCGTCGCGCGCCTCGCCCAGCCGGGCGAGCAGGAGGTGGTTGCGCCGCGCCTCGCCCTGGCCGGCGAGCACGATCTGCTCCAGGTCGCGCCGCGCCACGGCGGTCTGCATCTGCACCTCGCGCACCATGTCCTGCATCCGCCCGGCATGCGCGGCGGCCTCGCGCGAGAGGCCGCGGATGTCGCCCGCCACCACGGCGAAGCCGCGCCCGGCCTCGCCGGCCCGCGCCGCCTCCACCGCGCCGCACACCGCCAGCATGCCGGTCTGCGCCGCCACCAGCGCCATGCCGTTGACGATCTTCTCCGCCTGCCGGGCCTGGCCGGCCACCGTGTCGGACAGCAGCATCACCGCCTGCGCCTCGGCCGCGCCGGCGGCGATGCCCTGGCTGAGGCCCTCCAGCCGCTCCAGCGCCCCGGCCAGGCGCGGCGCGGCCTCCAGCAGGCGCGCGGCGGCGGCGGCGGCGGCGGCACGGGTGGCGGTGGCGGCCTGCTCGATCCGGTTCATGGTGTCGCTGGTCTGGCCGGTGGCCTCGGCCTGCATCTCGGCGCCGCGCCGGATCTGCTCCAGCGCCACGCTGATCTGCCCGGCCGATCCGGCCAGTTCCTGCACGGTGGCGGACAGCTCCTCGGCGGCGGCGGCCAGCGCGGCGGCGCCGCCGGCCGCTCCCTCCTGCAGGGTGGTGGCCATGGCGGCGAGGGCCTGGGCGGTCCGCTGGCTCTCGTCCAGCGCCGTGCCCTGCTGCTGCACGGCCTCCTGCGCCTGCGCCGCGGCGGCGGCCTGCTCCTCGGCGGCGGCGGCCACCTGCTCGGCGCCGCGCCGGGCCTCGCCGGCGCCGAGATCGGCGTCGGCGGCGCTGGCCAGGATGGTCTCGGCCCCTTCCGCCAACGCCGCCAGGGTGCCGCGCAGGCCGACCAGCGTGGCCACCACCTGCTCGCCATGCCCGGCCTCCTCGGCGGCGCGGCCGGCGGCGGCGCGGATGCGCGCACCCATCGCCCGCACGCCCTCGCCGATCGCCACGGCCAGCTCCACCACCTCGGCGGCGCTGCCCTCGGTCTCCTCCGCCTGGGCGCGCACCTCCTCGGCCAGCACGGCGAAGCCGCGGCCCTGCTCCTCGGCCCGCGCCGCCTCGATGGCGGCGTTCAGGGCCAGCAGGCTGGTCTGCTCGGCAATCTCGCCCACCGCCCGGGTCAGCTCGCCGATGCCGCCCGCCTGCCGCTCCAGCCCGGCGGCGGCCTCGACGGTGCGCATCTGCTGGGCGGTGCTGTCCTGCACCCGGGCGATGGCGGCCTCCACCTGCGCCGCCACCTCGGCCAGCAGGGCCTGCAGGCCCTCCGTGCCGCGCTTGGTCTGGTCGGCACGGGCGCGGGCCTGCCGGAAGGTGGCGGAAAGGCCGAGGATGGCACCCTGCGATTCCTGCGCGGCACCGGAGGCCTGCTCGGCCGCCGCCGCGATCTGCGCCAGGGCGCCATGCAGCTCCTCGGCGGCGCTGGCGGACTGGGTGAAGCCGGCGGCCAGCTCCTCGGTGGCGGTGCCGACGCGCTCGGCCGCCTTCTGGCGGCGCAGCCGGGCGCGCTCCTGCAGGCGGGCGGGGCCGGGCGCCGGCATGGCCGGAGGTTGTGCCACCGGGCCGCGCGTCTGGACGGGGCCTCGCATCTCGGATGTCTTGACCAGGGCCATGCGGTTTCTCCGGACAGGGGCGCAGGGTTCTCTCTACGCCAAGTCGCGGGCCGGGGAAGCCCCCCCTGATCGGATGCCTTGTCGGATCATGCGGCGGCCGCCGGGACCGGATCATGGCGGCGGCCGCCGCCGGGGGAGGATCTCCCCGGCGGCGGCCGGAGGTCAGGCGTGCTCGGTCAGCGGCGCATGCGGGCCATAGACCGCCGGCATCAGGCCGATATCGTGCCGCTCCAGGCCCGCCGGCTCCACCAGCCGGCACTCATGCCCGCCATCGGCGTGCAGCACATGCTCGACATAGCCCAGCGGCTTGCCGCCCCAGCGTTCCTGCCAGGTGTCGCCGACGACGAAGGCCACGGCCGGCGCCCAGACCTGGCGCAGCCCGTCGCACAGGCCGCGGTCCCACCACTGGTGCAGGTGGCCGGAGGCGACGAAGGCCACGTCGTGCCCCGCCAGCAGGTCCAGCAGGCGGCGCCGCGCCGCCGGCAGCACCGGCCAGTAGGTCATCTCGGTGTCCGACAGGCGGTCGCGGCAGAGCGGCTTGTGCTGGAACAGCGCGATGCGCCGCCCGCCCGCCGTGGCCAGCGCCTCGGCCAGGAAGTCGAACTGCGCCTCGCTCTCCGGCAGGCCGGCGGTGGTGATCAGCGTGTCCAGCCCGATCACCCGCCAGCCGGGGATGTCGCGCCGGTGCCAGTCCATGCCGAAGGTCTCGCGCCAGCGGGCGAGGCGTGCGGCATCGGCGGGCGTCGCGCCGCCCAGCACGGTGTCGTTGCCGACATCGTGGTTGCCGGGCACGGCGAGCCAGTCCAGCCCCAGCCCGTCCATCTGCGCGCGGGCGAAGCGGAGGTCGTCGATGGCCAGCTCGCCATGCGCCGAGACGTCGCCGGTGTGCAGCACGAGGTCGGGCCGCGCGGCACGCAGGTGCTCCGCCAGATGCGCGAAGTTCGCGGTGAACTCCGGATGCGCGGCGGAGAGGTGCGTGTCGCTGATCTGGGCGACGCGGAAGGCCATGGCTCAGGACTTCCGCGGCAGCAGGCGGCGCACCTCGGCCACCATGTCGGCCTGCACCTCCTTGGGCGTCGCGCGCTGCTCGACGATGCGGGCGAGGTTGTCCACCATCGTCTGCGTCACGCGCACGCTGTTGCTGCCGGGGAAGGCGTACCAGGGGATGGAGATGGGCAGCTGGCGCACCGCCGGCATGAAGAGCGGGTTCTCGCGGTAGAAGGCGCCGAGATACTGCGGATCGTCGATGGCGATCTGGTTGCAGGGCAGGTAGCCGGTGTTCTGCACCATCAGCGCCTGGCCCACCGGGCCGGTGGAGAAGCGCAGGAACTTCCAGGCGGCCTCGCGCTTCGCAGGGTCCTTCGCCGTCAGCATGCCGGCGGCGCCGCCGGTGGGCAGGCGGCCCTTCTCGGCGTCGATCACCGGCATGCCGGTGGTGCGGAGCGTGAAGTTCTCGCCGATGCTGGCCAGGGTGCCGCGGACCAGCGCGGTGGTCTGGAAGATCATGCCCAGCTTGCCGGCGGCGAAGGCCTGGCGGGCGGCGGCGGCGGTCATGTTCGGCATGCCGCCCTGCTTCACCATGCGGTCCAGCAGCGTCAGCGCCGCGAGGCCCTCGGGGCCGCCGAAGCCGACATCGGTCTCGTCCGCGTTCAGCATGCGGCCGCCATGGCCGAAGAGCAGCGAGGAGAACATCCAGTCGTCGCCGCTCCAGGTGAACCACATGCCGTTGACGCCATCGCCCAGCCGGTTGATGCGGGCGGCGAGGTCGAGCACCCCGTTCCAGTCGCGCGGGAAGTTCTCCGCGTCGCCACCGGCGCGCTTCACCAGCTCGGCATTGTAGTAGGAGACGGGGTTGGAGGCGGCATAGGCGAGGCCGGACTGGATGCCGCCGAAGCGCGCCAGCGCCAGCAGCGAGGGCGTGTAGCCGGCCTTGGCCGGGTCGCCGTCGCGCGCCAGCAGCGGCGCCAGGTCCTGCGCGATGCCGCGCTCGGCGAAGACGCGCAGCCGGTTGAAGCCCTGGTAGGAGAGGTCCGGCAGCTGGTTGGTGGCGGCCTGGCGCAGGATGAGTTGCGCGCCCTCCTCGTAGTTCGGCGTGGTGACGAAGTTCACCGCGATGCCCGGCTCGGCCTTGGCGAAGGCCTCCAGGATGGCGTCATAGCTGCCCTTGTAGATGTAGGGCTGGGCGTAGTGCACCGTGATGGCGGTGGACTGCGCGCGGGCGATGCGCGGCGCGGCCAGGGGGGCGGCGAGCATCGCGGCGGGCAGGGCCAGCGCGGCGCGGCGGCGGAGGGTGACGGTCATGGGCTTGGCTCCGGTGTCCGGTGCGGAAGAAGGGGTCAGCCTTTGAGGCCGGTGGTGGCGATGCCTTCGACGAAGCGGCGCTGCGCCAGCAGGAAGGCGATGACGAGGGGCGCGGTCATGACGACGGCGGCGGCCATCAGCGCGCCGAAATCGTCGTCGCCCTCGGTGGTGCGGAAGAACAGCACGCCGAGCGCCGGTGTCGCGTGCTCCGGCGTGTTGACGACGATCAGCGGCCAGAACAGGTCGTTCCAGTGCGCGACGACGGAGAAGATGGCGAAGGCGGTGGCCGCCGGCCAGGCATTGGGCAGCACCACGCGCCAGACGATGGCCATCTCGCTCATGCCGTCGAGCCGCGCGGCGTGGATCAGGTCGTCGGGCAGCGACTTGAAGAACTGCCGGAACAGGAAGATGGCGAAGACCGAGATGGTGGAGGGCGCGATCAGCGCCGTGTAGGTGTCCAACAGGCCGAGCTGGCTGAAGCCGGCATAGAGCGGCAGCGCCGGCACGTGCGGCGGCACCAGCAGGCCCAGCATGACGGCGCCGAGCGCCAGCTCCCGCCCCCGGAAGTTCAGCTTGGCCAGCGCGTAGCCCGCGGGAATGGCGAAGAGCAGCTGGAAGAACAGGATGCCGCCGCAGACGATGACGCCGTTCAGCAGGTAGCGCGCCACCGGCACCAGCTCGAACACGCGGCCATAATTCTGCGCGATGGCGAAGCGCTCGGGAATCAGCGAGAGAGACGCACGGAAAATCTCGTCCGCCGGCTTCAGGCTGGCCGCCACCATCCAGATGTAGGGCATCAATAGCAGCAGGCCGAGCAGGGAAAGGACGAGCAGGCGCGGCGCATCGCGCAGCAGGGAGGTCTCGCGCTCAACCATAATGCACCCGCTTGTCCAGCACGCGCGTCTGCAGCCACATCAGCGCCAGCACGATGGCGAGGAACACCAGCGTGATGGCCGCCGAGTAGCCAAGGCGGAAATAGGTGAAGCCCTCAAGGTACATGGCGTGCAGCAGCACCTCGGAGGCCCTGTTCGGCCCGCCCTGGGTCAGCACCTTCACCGTGTCGAACACCCGCACCGAGCGGATCATGGTGATGGTGAGGACGAAGAGCGTGGTCGGCCCCAGCATCGGCCAGGTGACGAGGCGGAAGCGCTCCCAGGCGGAGGGCGCGCCATCCACCTCGGCGGCGGCATACATCTCGCGCGGAATGGCGGTCAGCCCGGCCAGGAACAGCACCAGGTTGAAGCCCAGATTCTCCCAGATGCCGATGGCGGCGAGCGACCACATCACCGTGTCGGAGGAGGAGAGCCAGGCCGGGCCGTCGATGCCCACCTGGCGCAGCACCGCGTTCAGCGGCCCGATGCTCGGGTGCAGCAGGTACTGCCAGGCGGAGGCCATGGCGACGGTGAGCGAGACCACCGGCAGGAAGAACACGGCGCGGAACAGCGTGCGCCCGCGCGTGCCGGCCTCGATCAGCAGCGCCAGCGCCAGCGCGCCGAGAATGGAGCCGGGTGTGACCACCGCCACGTAGAAGACCGTGTTGCGCAGCGCCTGGGCGAAGCCGCGGTCCCGCAGCAACTCGGAAAAATTGTCCAGGCCGATCCAGGCGAAGGCCGGCGCGCCCAGCTCGTAGTCGGTAAAGGCGAGCAGGATGGCGGCCAGCGTCGGCAGCAGCAGCAGGACAAGGTAGGCCAGCACCGCCGGCAGGCCGAGTGCCCAGGCGGTCAGCGCCTCGCCCGTGGCACCCTCGCGGCGCGCGGGGGCGGCGGAGAGGACGGCCTCAGACAAGGCTCGGCTCCGGCACCACGGCGGTGTCGCGCAGGCGGCGGCCGCGGGCATCGAACAGCAGGGCGCGGGCGGGGTCGAAGCCCAGCGTCACGCGGCTGCCGGGCGGCAGGTCCGGCACCAGCTCGGGCGGCAGGCGCAGCACCAGGGCGGTGCCGGTGCCCACATGCCGCGCATGCAGCAACAGGCTCTCGCCGAGGAACTCCAGCCCCTCCGCCGTGGCCGGGATGCCGCCATCGGCCAGGTAGAGATCCTCCGGCCGCAACGCCAGGGTGGCGGCGCCGGTGATGCGCTCGGCGCCGCAGAGCCGCACGCCTGTCGGGAAGCCGGCGACGCGGGTCAGGCCGTGGCCGTCGATCTCGGCCGGCAGGGTGTTGATGCGCGGCGAGCCGATGAAGGTGGCGACGCGCAGATCGTCCGGGTCGGCATAGATGGCGCGCGGGCTGGCCACCTGCAGGATCTCGCCCGCCTGCATCACCGCCACCCGGTCCGCCATGGTCAGCGCCTCGGACTGGTCATGCGTCACGTAGAGGGTGGCGGCGCCGGCGCGGCGGTGGATCTCGACGATCTCGCGGCGCGTGTGCACGCGCAGCGCGGCGTCGAGGTTGGAGAGCGGCTCGTCCATCAGGAAGGCGGCGGGCTGGCGGACGATGGCGCGCGCCAGCGCCACGCGCTGCCGCTGCCCGCCCGAGAGCTGCGAGGGGCGCCGCTCCAGCAGGTTGGTCAGGCCCAGCGCCAGCGCGGCGCTGCGCACATCCTCGGCGATGCCGCGCCGGGCGGCGCGGCTGCCCGGCCAGATGCGGCCGATCAGCGGCAGGCGCTGCGCCACGCCCATGCGCCGCATGGAAAGCGGCACGGCGATGTTCTCCGCCACCGTCAGATGCGGGTAGAGCGCGTAGGACTGGAACACCATGGCGACATTGCGCGCCGCCGGGCGCAGCGCCGTCACATCCCGCCCGTTGATCAGGATGCGGCCGCCATCCGGCCGGTCGATACCGGCGATCAGCCGCATCAGCGTGGACTTGCCGCAGCCGGAGGGGCCGACCAGCGCGACGAACTCCCCCGCCGCCACGGCGAGCGACACACCCTTCAGAACCGGCTGCCCCGCGAAGTGGCGCGTGACCTTCTCGACGACGATACCCGTCACAATGACCCCCATTCCGTCGAGGCGGGCTCTTAGGGGCAGTGTGTGACACTCGTGTTCCAGTCCCGCGAAACTTCCGTGCCAATGCATCCACGGTGCCGCAACCGGATTGTCATGCGTCCGTCAGCGGCGCGTCACAGGCAGTCGCTAAGCCGCCCCGCATCGCACACCCATCGGGGATCGAGAGACATGCTCCGCAAGACCGCGCTCGCCGCCGGCCTGATCCTGGCCCTGGGCGGCGCCCAGGCGCAGGCGCAGGGCCAGCAGCGCCAGGGCTTCACCTTCTGGTACGGCCTGACCGGCCAGCTCAGCGAGGCGGTGCAGTCCGTCTGCAAGCGCTTCAACGACTCGCAGGCGCAGTACAGCGTCACCTGCACCAGCCAGGGCGACTACGCCAAGGCGCTGCAGAACACCATCGCCGCCTTCCGCGCCAACGAGCAGCCGACTGTCGTGCAGGTCTATGACATCGGCACGGCGGACCTGATGCTGGCCGGCGTGTACCGCCCGGCGCGCGAGCTGATGGCCTCGCAGGGCCACCAGGTGAACTGGAACAACTACCTCCCCCCGATCGCGGCCTACTACGCGACCTCGAAGGGCGAGATGCTCTCCTTCCCCTTCAACTCCTCCACGGCGGTGATGTACTGGAACCGCGCGGCGGGGCAGAAGGCCGGCATCGCCGAGGCCCCCGCCACCTGGGAGCAGGTGGCCGAGGCCGCGCGCAAGATGAAGGCGGCCGGCCATGCCTGCCCGATCGCGATGGATTTCGACAGCTGGGCGCTGTTCGAGCAGTTCGCCGCCATCCACAACGTCCCCGTCGCCACCCGCGCCAACGGCTATGGCGGGCTGGACGCCGAGTATGTGTTCAACCAGGGCGTCATCAAGAAGCACTTCAACAACCTGCTGGACTGGTACAAGGAAGGGCTAATCCAGATCCGCACGCCGCAATCGGGCAAGGACGGCATCGCCTCCTTCGCCGCCGGCGAGTGCGCCATGGCCTTCGGCTCCATCGCCAGCCACTCCACCATCCGCCGCACCGCGGCCGAGGGGCTGGACTGGACGCCGGTGATGGTGCCTGTCTATGAGGGCACGCAGCGCATCAACAGCCGCGTCGGCGGCGCCTCGCTCTGGACGCTGAAGGGCCGGCCGGAGGGCGAGTACAAGGCGGCCGCCGCCTTCTTCGCCTTCCTCGCCACGCCGGAATCCGAGGAATACTGGTCCACCATCACCGGCTACATCCCGGTGACGGCGGCGGGCCAGGCGCGGCTGGAGCAGAACGGCTTCTACAAGAAGCCCGAGAATGCGGGCCGCGAGGTGGCGATGCAGAGCCTGATGCTCACCGAGCCCACCGAGAACTCGCGCGGCCTGCGCCTCGGCAACCTGACGCAGTTCCGCGCCGCCTACGCCAACGAGATGCAGGCCGCCTTCGCCGGCCAGAAGACGATGGACCAGGCGCTCGCCGCGCTGCAGGAGCAGGGCAACCAGCTGCTGCGCCGCTTCGAGCAGACCTACCGCGGCAAGCAGCTTCCGTAAGCGGAGCAGGCCCGGCCGCGCGCGGCCGGGCCATCCAGAACCATGAGCAACACACGCCGCGCCCTGTTCAGCAGTTCCTGGCTTCCCTGGGCCCTGGTGCTGCCGCAGCTCCTCATCATCTTCGTCTTCTTCTACTGGCCCACGGGCGAGGCGCTCTACTGGGCCTTCACGCTGGAACAGCCCTGGGGCGGCGGCAATGCCTGGGTCGGCTGGCAGAACTTCGTGTCGGTCTTCTCCAGCGCCGGCTACTGGCATTCCGTCCGCATCAGCATCCTCTACGCGGTGGCCACCACCGTGCTCGCCATCGGCGTGGCGCTGCTGCTGGCGCTGTTCGTGGACCGCGAGGTGAAGGGCAGCCGCGGCTACCGCCTCGCCGCCATCTGGCCCTATGCCATCGCGGCGCCCGCCATCGGCATCGTCTTCCGCTTCGTCTTCGACCCGCGCTCCGGCGTCTTCGCCTTCCTCAACCAGGCCTCGCCCGGCATGTGGGACCCGACGCTGAACGGCAACCACGCCATGACCATGCTGGTGCTGGCCGGCGCGTGGCAGCTCGTCTCCTACAATTTCGTCTTCCTGCTCGCCGGGTTGCAGAGCGTGCCGCGCGCGCTGGTGGAGGCCTCGGCCATGGACGGCGCCGGCCCATTGCGCCGCATGTGGGACCTGCAGGTGCCGCTGCTGGCGCCGACGCTGTTCTTCCTCGCCATCATCAACATGACCGACAGCTTCACCCACAGCTTCGCGCTGGTGGACGTGATGACGAGCGGCGGCCCCGCCCGCTCCACCGACCTGATGGTCTACAAGATCTATTCCGACGGCTTCAAAGGCCTCGACTACTCCGGCGCCGCCGCGCAGAGCATCGTGCTGATGCTGCTCGTGGTCGGCATGACCTTCCTGCAGTTCCGCTTCGTCGAGCGGAAGCTGCACTACAAGTGAGCGCGCCGCGATGGTCGAACGCCGCCCCCTGCTGAACCTTGCCACGCACCTGCTGCTGGCGCTGGGCCTGGCCTGCCTGCTGCTGCCGCTCTGGCTCGCCTTCGTCGCCGCCACGCAGGACGTGGCGGGCGCCAACGCGGTGCCGATGCACTGGCTGCCCGGCCCCTATTTCCTCGACAACATCGCCGCCGCCTGGACACGCGCCGATCTCGGCGCCCGCTTCACCACCAGCCTCATCGTCGCGGTGGGCGTCATGGCGGGCAAGGTGCTGCTGGCCATGCTTGCCGCCTTCGCCATCGTCTTCTTCGACTGGCGGGCCAAGGCGGTGGTGTTCTGGCTGGTCTTCATCACGCTGATGCTGCCGCTCGAGGTCCGCATCGTGCCGACCTACGCGGTGGCCGCCAACGCGCTGCGCCCCTTCCAGGCGATCCTCGACGTCACCGGCCTCACCGGCCTCGTCGAGACGCTGAGCGGCGTCCGCATCGCGCTGGAATGGCGGATGCTCAACTCCTACACCGGCCTCATCCTGCCGCTCGTCGCCACTGCCACCGGCACCTTCCTCTACCGCCAGTTCTTCATGACCATCCCCGAGGAGCTGGTGGAGGCGGCGCGGATGGATGGCGCCGGGCCACTGCGCTTCCTGCGGGACGTGCTGCTGCCGCTCTCGCGCACCAACATGGCGGCGCTGGCCACCATCATGTTCGTCTATGCCTGGAACCAGTATCTCTGGCCGCTGCTCGTCACCACCGAGCCGCAGCGCAGCACCGTGATGGTGGAGCTCTCCCGCCTGGTGCCGCGCGGCGACGGGCTGCCGGAATGGAACATCGTCATGGCGGCGGCGCTGACCGTCATGCTGCCGCCGCTCGCCGTGGTCGTGCTGATGCAGCGCTGGTTCGTCCGCGGCCTTGTCGCCACCGAGAAGTGAGGAGCGCCGCCATGGCCGCCATCGTGCTCGACCGCGTGAGCAAGACCTATCCCGGCGCCGCCCGCCCCTCGGTGGACGGCGTCTCGCTCGACCTGCCGGAAGGCGCCTTCGTCGTCGTGCTCGGCCCCTCGGGCTGCGGCAAGTCCACCCTGCTGCGGATGCTGGCGGGGCTGGAGACGATCACCGGCGGCGAGGCGCGCATCGCCGGCCGCCGCGTCAACGAGCTGGAGCCGAAGGACCGTGGCTGCGCCATGGTGTTCCAGAACTACGCGCTCTACCCGCACATGAGCGTCGCCGAGAACATCGGCTACCCGCTGAAGGTGGCCGGCGTGCCGCGCGCCGAGCGCGCCGCGCGGGTGCGCGCCGTGGCCGAATCCCTGGCGCTCAGCGAGCATCTGGCGCGCCGCCCGGCACAGCTCTCGGGCGGGCAGCGGCAGCGCGTGGCCATCGGCCGCGCCATGGTGCGCGCGCCGCGCGTCTTCCTGTTCGACGAGCCGCTCTCCAACCTCGACGCCACGCTGCGCGTGCAGATGCGCGCCGAGCTGCGCCGCCTGCACGAGAAGCTCGGCGCCACCTCCCTCCTCGTCACCCACGACCAGGTGGAGGCGATGACGCTGGCCGACATCCTGGTGGTGATGCAGGCCGGGCGGGTGGAGCAGGTGGGCGCGCCGCGCGCCGTCTATGACCGGCCGGAGACGCGCTTCGTCGCCGGCTTCCTCGGCTCCCCGCCGATGAACCTGATGCCCGGCCGCGTCGTGGAGGGCGGCGCCGCCGTGGCGCTGGAGAACGGCCCGCCGGTGCCGCTGCCGGGCCGCCTGCCGGAGGGGCTCCCCGTGGTGCTCGGCATCCGCCCGGAGCATGTCGCGGCGGGCGGGCCGCACACCGCGGTGGTGGAGATGGTGGAGGACCTCGGCAGCGGCCGCGTGGTGCATGCGCGGATGCAGGGCGTGCCGGTGGTGCTGCACGCCCCGGCGGAGGGGCGGATGCAGCGCGGCCAGGCACTGCATCTCGGCCTGCCCGCCGCGCGGCTGCATGTGTTCGAGGCGGAGAGTGGCCGCCGGCGCGAGCCCGAGCCGCTGCCGGCCGCGCAGGCGGCGCTGGCCGGCTGAGGCGCCACCGCCCCCCGCCCCTGCCCGCGCGGGAGCCTTCAGTTCACCGTGGCGCCGGAGAGGCGCACCAGCTCCTCCACCCGCTGCATCTCCTTGCGGTAGAAGGCGGCGAATTCTTCCGGCGTGCTGCCCACGGGCTCGTAGCCGAGCTGCTCCATCTGCGCCCGCACCTGCGGGTTGCGCATCGCGCCCGCCACCTCCCGCGCGATGCGCCGCACCGCCGGCTCCGGCGTGCCGGCCGGCGCGAACAGCCCCAGCCAGCTGCTGAAGGCATAGCCCGGCACCGCCTCGGCGATGGCGGGCACGTCGGCGAGCTGCGCGGCGCGCTCGGGCCGGGTGATGCCGAGGGCCCGCACCTGCCCGTCCCGCGCCTGCTGCAGGGCCTCCACCACGGGGGTGAACATCACGTCGATGCGGCCGCCGATCAGGTCGGCCATCGCCGGCGCGCCGCCGCGGTAGGAGACATGGGTGAAGCGGACATCCGCCCGGTGCTCGAACAGCGCCGCGGCGAAGTGCTGCGAGCTGCCGGCGCCGGCGATGCCGCAGTTCAGCGCCCCCGGCTTCTCCCGCGCGAGGCGGACCAGATCCGCCACCGTGCCGGCCTTCACCGAGGGATGGACCACCAGCAGGCAGGAACTGAAGGAGATCTGCGTGACGGGCGCGAAGTCGCGCACCACGTCGAAGGGCAGGTCGCGGTAGAGGAAGGCGTTGGTGGCGTGCGAGCCCATGGAGGCGACGACGAGGGTGTGGCCGTCCGGCGCGCTGCGCGCCACGTGCTCGGTGCCGATGTTGCCGGCGGCGCCGGTGCGGTTCTCCACCACCACCGGCTGGCCCAGCCCGGCGGTGATGCTCTGCGCGACGACGCGGGCGCTGGTGTCGGTGCTGCCGCCGGGCGCGAAGCCGACGATGAGGCGCACCGGGCGGCTCGGGTTCCAGCCCGCGGCCTGGGCGCGGGCGCCGGCGCCGGCACCCAGGGCGAGGGGAAGCGCGGCGAGGGCAGAGAGGCAGTGGCGACGCTGCATGGTGGGGTTTCCTTCCCGCGGGGCATGGCCGCCCCGGCTGTTTGTCCAGGGGGCGTTGCCCGCCCCTTCTGTCGGCTGCGTCGGCGCGGGCGGCGCACCGCCCGGGCCGGGACGGGGGCAAGGCTCTCACCCCCGGAGGCGGAGGGGCCGCCTCAGGCGGCGGCGCCGCAGCGGCGGATGGCCTCGGCCGCGCCCGCCACCAGCCTGCGCATGCCGCTGCCGCAGGTGACGAAGTCCCGGCCGGCGCGGGCCATCACCCCGGCGGTGATGGTGGAGGGGATGGTGGGCCGGCCATCGAGCATGGCGCGGCCTTCGACCCGGCGCAGGCGGATCGTGGGGGCATGGCGTTTCCTCGGCGGTTGCCCCTTGGCGGGGCTTTTTGGTTAATCGTTTAATCATCTAACGGCGGTTGCCGGCGGGCCGTCAAGGGCACCGGCTGGCGTGGGCGCCCCGCCTCCGCTATCCCGCCGCCATCCACCCGGGGGAGGAGACACGCCGCTGCGCCCGAAGCCTGCCGCCACCCCGGACGACGCCCCGCCCGGCGGAACCGGCCGGGGGCGGATCACCATCGCCGAGGTCGCGCGGCGCTGCGGCCTGTCCGTGGCCACGGTCTCCAATGCCCTCTCCGGCGGCGGGCGGATGGCGGAGGAGACGCGCGCGCGCGTGCGCGCGGCGGCCGACGCGCTGGGCTACAGCGCCTCCCCCGCCGCGCGCGGCCTGCGGCTGCGGCGGAGCTGGACGCTGGGCCTCGTCATCCCCGACATCGCCAACCCCATGTATGGCGAGATCGCGCGCGGCGCGGCGGAGGTGCTGGAGGCCGCCGGCTGCCACCTGCTGGTGGCCAGCCACGATTCATGCCCCGAGCGGCAGGCCCGCCATGTGCGGAACCTGCTGCGCCAGCGGGTGGATGGCGTGATCCTGCAGCCCTGGTCCTCGCAGGACGAGGAAGTGCCGGCCATGGTGGCGGCCGGCCTGCCGCTGGTGCTGCTGGCGCGCCGCCACCTGGCCCAGCCCACCGACCATGTGACCATCGACCCCCGCGCGCCCCTGCTGGAAGGGCTGCGCCACCTGGCGGCGCTGGGCCACCGGCGCATCGCCATCACGCTGATGGGCGGCCGCGCTTCCACCAGCGCGGAGGAGCGGCTGGAGACCTATCGCGGCTTCATGGAGCGGCAGGCCGGCGGCCCGGAGGAAGGGCTGATCGTCCGCCTCGCCCGCGCCGACCTCGAATCCGGCCGCGCGGCGGTGCCGGCGCTGCTGGCCGCCCGGCCCACCGCCATCGTCGCCAGCAACGACCTGCTGGCGCTGGGCATCCGCGAGGGGCTGCACGCCGCCGGGCTGCGCGTGCCGGAGGACCTCTCCCTGCTGGCGGTGGACGACACCTACCTCTCCGCCCTGCCCGGGGTGGAGCTGACCAGCCTGGAGCTGCCCAAGCGGCAAATCGGCGAGGCGGCGGCGCGGCTGATCCTGGAGCGGATCGCCAAGCCGGGGCGCGCCTGCGA
The DNA here is from genome assembly GCF_058833935.1 of Roseomonas sp. TS2. Lineage (NCBI taxonomy): Bacteria > Pseudomonadati > Pseudomonadota > Alphaproteobacteria > Acetobacterales > Roseomonadaceae > Roseomonas > Roseomonas sp. TS2. The sequence continues at coordinate 14,898 of NZ_JCACVY010000063.1, forward strand.
GAGCATCGTGCTGCCGGCGCGGCTGGCCGTGCGGCGCTCCACAGCCCCGCCCCGCCCGGCGGGCTGAGCCGGCGCAGGCCGTCTCCGGGGCGGAAGGCCGGGATGGCTCCCGCCACCGCCGGCGGCCGTGTCAGTTGCGCACGTCCATCGCGGCCCGCAGCCCGTCGCTGACGAGGTTGAAGCACATGCTGGTGACGAAGATGCAGAGCCCCGGCAGCATGGCGAGGAGGGGCTGCGAATAGATGGCGCTGCGCAGCGTGTTCAGCATCAGCCCCCACTCCGCCTCCGGCGGCTTGGTGCCGAGGCCGAGGAAGGAGAGGCCGGAGGCGATGATCATCGAGACGCTGATCAGGCTGGTGGCATAGACGAAGATGGGCCCGAGCACGTTGGGCAGGATGTGCACGCGCACGATGCTCATCGCCCCCGCGCCGCTGCCGCGCGCCGCCTCCACATAGTCGAGGTTGCGCACCGAGGTGGTGGTGCTCTCCGCCACGCGGATGATCTGCGGGATGAACACCAGGGTGAGCGAGAGGATGGCGTTGAACACCCCCGCCCCCAGCGCGCCGCTGATGGCCACCGCCAGCAGCACCGAGGGGAAGGCGTAGAACACATCCGTCACGCGCATGATCAGCATGTTCACCCAGCCGCCGGCGAAGCCCGCGACGATGCCGAGCAGCCCGCCCACGCCGAAGGCGATGACCACGGGCGTGATGCCGATGAACCAGGAGAGCCGCCCGCCATAGAGCAGGCGCGTCAGCATGTCCCGCCCCAGCTCGTCGGAGCCCAGGATGTAGTTGGGCGTGCCGACCGGGCGCAGGCGGCGGAGCATGCTGGTCTGGAAGGGGTCGGCCGGGGCCAGCAGCGGCGCGGCCAGGATGGCGAACAGCATCAGCAGCAGGATGCCGCCGCAGGCCAGCGTCACCGGGTCGCGCCGCAGCCGCTTCCAGACGCCCTGCCAGTAGCCGGGGCTGGCGACCGGCTGCGGCGCCAGGGGGAGGCCGGCGGTGGTGGTGCTCATGGCGGTGCTGCTCATGCCCGCTTGATCCTCGGGTCCAGCGCGGTCTGCATCAGATCGACCAGCAGGTTGAGGGTGACGAAGAACAGCGCCAGCACCAGGATGGTGCCCTGCAGCACCGGGATGTCGCGCTGGAAGATGGCGCTGTTCAGCAGGAAGCCCGTGCCCGGCCAGGAGAACACCGTCTCCACCAGGATCGAGCCGCCCATCAGGTAGCCGAGCTGCAGCCCCATGATGGCGAGCGTGCCCGGCGCCGCGTTCTTCGCCACGTGCAGCAGGATGCCGCCCCGGCGCAGCCCCTTGCCGCGCAGCGTGTTGACGAAGTCCTGGTTCAGGATCTCGGCGACGATGCCCCGCACCGTGCGGGTGACGATGCCCATGGGAATGACAGAGAGGGTGACGGCGGGCAGCACCAGGTGGCGCATGTGCTCCCAGTTCCAGGCCCACTCGCCCGAGCCGCCGGGGCCGGCGCCCATCGCCGGCAGCACGTTCAGCGTGACGCTGAAGATGATGACCAGCACCATGCCGAGCCAGTAATGCGGCACCGAGACGCCGGCGGCGGCCAGGCCCACCGCCGCGCGGTCGATCCAGCTGCCGCGGAAGGCGCCGGCGATGGCGCCGAGCAGCGTGCCGGCCGCGAAGCCGATGGCCGCCGCGATCAGCGAGAGGCGCAGCGTGTTCTGCACCGCCACGAACAGATCGTCCGTCACGGCGCGGCCGGTGGCGAGGGAGCGGCCGAGGTCGCCCTGCACCACCTTCAGCAGCCACAGCCCGAACTGCACCGGCAGCGGCTTGTCCAGCCCGTACTCGGCGCGGATCTGGTCCACCACCGCCTGCGGCGCGTCGGCGGGGACGATGGCGTTCACCGGGTCGCCCGGTGCGATGTGCACCAGCAGGAAGCAGAGCAGGCTGACCGCCAGCGCGATCGGCACGGCGTAGAGCACGCGCCGGAGGATGTAGGAGAGCATGGCCTAGCGGCCTCCGGCCGGGGGATGAAGGGTCATGCGGCTTCGTCCACGCGGATGCAGCGGACATTGCGCCCGGGCGCGGGGCTGCGCAGCTCGGGCATGGCGGGCAGGCAGTCCTCGCCCGCCTGCGGGCAGCGCGGCGCGAAGGCGCAGCCCTGCACGGGGCGGCTGAGGTCGGGCGGCGCGCCGGGGATGGTGGTCAGCCGCGTGCCGCGCATGCCGGCATGGACGGTGGCGCCCATCAGCCCGCGCGCATAGGGGTGCAGCGGCCCGCGCATCAGCGCGGCCACCGGGCCTTCCTCGATGAAGCGGCCGGCATACATCACCGCCACCCGGTCGGCGATCTCGCCCGCCACGCCGAGGTCGTGGGTGACGAAGATCACGCCCATGCCAAGCTCCTGCTGCAAGCGGCGCAGGAGAAGCAGGATCTGGATCTGCACCGTGGCGTCGAGCGCCGTGGTCGGCTCGTCGGCCAGCAGCAGCTTCGGGCGGCAGGAGAGGGCGATGGCGATCATCGCGCGCTGCCGCAGCCCGCCGGAAAGCTCGTGCGGATAGGCGGCGAGGCGGCGCTTCGCGGAGGGGATCTGCACCAGCTCCAGCAGTTCCAGCGCGCGGCGGTCGGCCTCGGCGCGGCTGACCCCCTCGTGGCGGATGATGGTCTCGGCGATCTGCCGGCCGATGGTGAAGACCGGGTCCAGCGCCGTCATCGGCTCCTGGAAGACCATCGAGACCACACGGCCACGGATGTCGGCCATCGCCTTCTCCGGCGCCGCCACGATGTCGTGGCCGCCGACGCGCACCGTGCCCTCCATCACCGTCTTCTTCGGCGGGTTGAGCCGCATCAGCGCGCGCAGCGTGACCGACTTGCCGGAGCCGCTCTCGCCCAGGATGCAGAGGGATTCGTTCTGCGCCAGGGTGAAGTCCACGCCGTTGACGGCGCTCACCGTGGCATCGCGCGAGACGAAGCGGACATTCAGCCCGCGCACCTCGACCAGCGGATTCGCGCCAGGATCATGCGGCATGGGGCATCGCCTTGCTGTGGCCGCTGCCGGGGCTGTGCATCAGGCAGGCGGCGCGGTGGTCCTCCCCGGCCAGGGCGAGCGGCGGCACGGTGGCGGCACAGACATCCTCGGCATGGAGGCAGCGGGTGCGGAAGCGGCAGCCGGAGGGCGGGTTCACCGGGTTGGGCGGGTCGCCCGAGAGGGGTGGCTCGGTGCGCCGGCGGTCGGGGTCCATCGAGGGGCGGCTGTCGAGCAGCGCGGCGGTGTAGGGGTGGGCGGCCTTCGCGTAGATCGCCTCCACCGGCCCGAACTCGGCGACACGGCCGAGATACATCACCAGCACGCGGTCCGACATGTACTGCACCACGTTCAGGTCGTGGCTGATGAACAGGTAGGTGAGGCCGTACTGCTCCTTCAGGTCCATCAGCAGGTTCAGCACCTGCGCCTCGACCGACTTGTCGAGCGCCGAGACCGGCTCGTCGAGGATGATCAGGCGCGGCCGCAGCACCAGGGCGCGGGCGATGTTGATGCGCTGGCGCTGCCCGCCCGAGAGCTCGTGCGGGTAGCGGCGGGCGAACTGCCCCGGCTCCAGCCCCACCGCCGCCAGCAGCTCATGCGCGCGCTCGATCGCGGTGCGGCGCGAGAGGCCGTGCACCTGCGGCGAATAGGCGATGGATTCCTCGATGGTCAGGCGCGGGTTCAGCGAGGCGTAGCTGTCCTGGAACACCATCTGCACCTGGCGGCGGTATTCCTTCATCGACAGGCCGCCGGGGCCGACCGCTTGGCCATCGAAGATCACCTCGCCGGCGGTGGGCTCCATCAGCGCCATGATGAGGCGCGAGGTGGTGGACTTGCCGCAGCCGCTCTCGCCCACGATGCCGAGCGTCTCGCCCTTGCGCAGGTCGAAGCTGACATCGTCCACCGCCTGCACCACGCCGCGCGTGCGGTTGAGCAGGCCACCCTTGAGGGGGAAGTGCTTGGTCAGACCCCGCACCGAGAGCAGCGGCTGCGCCGGGCCGCCGATATCCGGCAGGGGGCGGGACAGTAAGGCTGCGGGCGATGCCATGGGCTCTCCGTCCGTGAGTTTCGCAGCTCCCGCGATGCAAATGGCAGGCCAGCATCATATTGCGCGATTCAAGTGCAAAAACCTGGGTGCCGGCAGGGATTGCACGCACCGCACCCAGAATCCGCCGAAAGAACAGGCATTCGGCGGCCTGCGGCCCCTTGCCCCCCTTTCCCTGTCTCAGCGCAGGCAGAGCAGCGCGGCGGGCGCACCCTGGCGCAGCACCACCACCGCGTTCTGCCGGAAGGCCCGGCCCAGCGCCGCGCCCGCCCGCGCACCCAGGCCCAGTGCCAGCAGGCTTTCCTCGCCCTTCTCCGGCGCATCTGCCCAGGCGCCGAAGCCGGGCAGCACCCGGCCCAGCCTCGCCCGCAGCCGCGCCTGGGCGCGCCGGTTGGCCGCCAGCCCCGGCGTCCGCGACCATGGATTCCAGGCCGTGATGAACACCGCCCGGCGCACGGCATGGCGGGCCAGCAGGCGGTCCAGCTCCGGCTGGCGGCGGCCATGGAGGCGGGCCGTCACGCAATACGGCGGATCGCCCACCCGTTAGAGCGTGGCACGATAAACTTTCTGAAACGGTGCGCAGGCGGAATACATCACGCGCCTCCCACAGCGGCGGTTGCAACGGAAAAAGCCGGAGGGGCGGCCCGCCCTCTCCGCGCAGATCCTTCTCTCAGGGGCCGGGGTCGAGCAGGGCCAGGAAGGCGGCCCGCTCGGCGCAGGGGGAATCCGGGTCCCAGGCAACGCCCAGGCCCCATTCCAGGGGCGCCGCGGCTTTGGGCAGCGCCACGGGGCGGAACACCACGCCCGGCACCCGCATCCGCGCCGCCCATTCCGGCAGCAGCGCGATGCCGATGCCCGCCGCCACCAGGTTGACGATGGTCTGCTTCTCCTCCGCCTCCTGCGCCACATGCGGCGAGAGGCCCAGCGCGGCGAACAGGCGCATCACCCCGTCATGGCTGTGGGGCCGGGTGCGGCGGGGCGGCAGGATCAGCGGCAGCGGGGCCAGATCCTCCAGCCGCAGGCGGCGGCGGCCGGCCAGCGGATGCCGCCGCGGCAGCGCCACCACCGGGTATTCCTGCAGCAGCCAGCGGAAGGCGAGGCCCGGCTCGGGCCGCAGCGGCGGCCGGACGAAGCCGAGGTCCAGCCGCCGCGCGCGCAGCTGCGGCAGGATCTCCGAGGTCTTGGCCTCGGTCAGCCGCGTGGCGATGCCGGGATGCGCCGCCTGGAAGCGTGCCAGCAGGCCCGGCAGCAGCCCCGCCGCCGCGCTGTCGATGGCACCGATGCGCAGCAGGCCGGCGGGATGCGCCGCCATCCCGCGCACCAGCCGCGCCGCCGCCGCGGCATGTTCCAGGATGGCGCGCGCCTCGGTGGCCAGCGCATCCCCCGCCGGGGTGGTGGAGACCTGCCGGGTGGTACGGCGCAGCAGGGCCGTGCCCAGCTCCTCCTCCAGCAGCCGCACCTGCCGGCCCAGCGCGGTGGGAAGCATGTTCAGCCGGGCGGCGGCGCGGCCGAAATGCAACTCCTCCGCCACCGCCAGGAAGGCCCTGAGCTGCTTCAGTTCCACCGTGCCCTCTCCTTCCGCCCGCCCGCGAGGCTGTGCCGGCCGGGGCGGATTATCGCCTTTTTTTGCGCAATCTTTCGGATGCAGGGCGCGGCCCCAGCGGAGCCTAGCCTGGGCGCCAGGACCTGACGAGGAGAGACACCGTTGCGCGAATACAGCATCGCCGCCATCCCGGCCGATGGCATCGGGCCCGAGGTGATCGCCGCCGGCCTGCAGGCCCTCTCCGTGCTGGAGCGGCGGATGGGTGATTTCCGCCTGCATGTCGAGGAATTCCCCTGGGGCTCCGATTACTACCGCAGGCATGGCGTGATGATGCCGGCGGACGGGCTGGCGACGCTGAAGAAGTTCGACGCCATCTATTTCGGCGCCGTCGGCGCGCCGGACGTGCCGGACCATGTGACGCTGTGGGGCCTGCGCCTGCCGATCTGCCAGGGCTTCGACCAGTACGCCAATGTGCGGCCCACCAAGATCCTGCCCGGCGTGACGCCGCCGCTCCGCGACTGCGGCCCGGGCGACCTCGACTGGGTGATCGTGCGCGAGAACTCGGAGGGCGAGTATGCCGGCCATGGCGGCCGCGCCCACCGTGGCCTGCCGGAGGAGGTGGCCACCGAGGTGGCCATCTTCACCCGCGTCGGCGTCACGCGGATCATGCGCTACGCCTTCCGCCTCGCCCAGGCGCGGCCGCGCAAGTTCCTGACGGTTGTCACCAAGTCCAACGCACAGCGCTTCGGCATGGTGATGTGGGACGAGATCGCCGAGGAGGTCTCGAAGGAATTCCCCGACGTCACCTGGGACAAGATGCTGGTGGACGCCATGACCATGCGCATGGTGCTGAAGCCGCAGAGCCTCGACACCATCGTCGCCACCAATTTGCACGCCGACATCCTCTCGGATCTCGCCGCCGCGCTGGCCGGCAGCCTGGGCGTGGCGCCCACCGGCAATGTGGACCCGGAGCGGCGCTTCCCCTCGATGTTCGAGCCGATCCACGGCTCGGCCTTCGACATCGCCGGCAAGGGCATCGCCAACCCGATCGCCACCTTCTGGACCGGGGCGCAGATGCTGGAGCACCTGGGCGAGCCCGAGGCCGCCGCACGGCTGATGCGCGCGGTGGAGCGCGTCACCGCCAGCGGCCTGCTGACCCCCGACCTCGGCGGCACCGCCACCACGAAGCAGGTGACCG
>NZ_JCACVY010000064.1:0-21574 GCF_058833935.1 Roseomonas sp. TS2
AGACGGTGGTGCCCTGGCACGCCGTGGCCGACGCCGCCGGCGCCGCCGCCCTGGCCCGGGCCTTCCGCGACGCGCCGCGCTCCCGCCAGAGCTGGAACGCCATCGGCGACGCGCTGGACCACGCCGCCGCGCTGATCGGCGCCTGTCCCTTCGAGGCGACGCGGGCGGTGATCGACCTCTCGGGCGACGCGCCGGACATGCGCGGCCACCGCCCCGCCCCGGAAGCCCGCGACGCGGCCGTGGCGGCCGGCATCACCATCAACGCGCTGGCAATCCTGGAGGGCCGGCCGGGGCTCGAGGAGACCTATGCGCGGACCGTGATCGGTGGCCCCGGGGCCTTCGTGATGGCCGCCTCGGGGCGGGAGGACTTCGCCCGGGCCCTGCGCGCCAAGCTGGTGCGCGAGATCGCCTGAATTTCAGATTCGGAACAAAAGTTAATTTAACCCTTGCGGGGCAAGGCCTTAGCGCGAATCGCGGCGGCTTTTTTTGTTGGGATCGTTCACCGGTCCGTGCTAGCGAAGTTTCCATGACGTCCGCGACCCGCAGGGTGGTGCCCCCGCACCGCCCACGCCCCGCGGCGTTCCCGTGCCAGCAGGCACGGAGCGCCTCATCGCCCCGCCCCAGGGGCGCCCACGCAAGACCCCGAAAAGCACCACCAAGACGGTGGCCGGGGCTCATCCTGGGAGCCTTCCTGCTGGGAGCTCCCGCCCTGCTGTCCACGCCGGCCATGGCGTCCGGGCCCCGTTCGGCCTGCCTTGCCGCCGCCCGGACCGCGGAGAAGAAGCACGACCTGCCGGAAGGCCTGCTGGTGGCCATCGCGCTGGCGGAATCGGGGCTGCATGCCCATGCGCTGAGCGTCGGCGGCCGCGCCTATTACCCGGAGAGCCGGTCCGAGGCGCGGGCCATCCTGGCCGGCGCCAAGGCCAGCCAGGCCGTGATGGCGGGCTGCCTGCAGGTCAACACCCGGGTGCATGCCAGCGCCGGGCAGGACTGGCCGCTGGATGCCGCGCGCTCGGCGGATTGGGCGGCGGGCTATCTGCGCCGGCACTACAACAATTCCGGCAACTGGGCGGATGCCCTGCGGCGCTGGAATGGCGGCGGCCCCAACGCCGAGAAGCTGGTCTGCCGTGTCGAGGCGAAGCTGCAGGTGGTGCGGCCCGGCCACCGCATCCTGGGCAACCCGGCCTGCGGCAAGACCCAGGCGGCCCGCCTGCGCCGCGACGCCCAGGCGCATCTGGAACTGGCCGAAGTCAGCGACTGAACGGCCGCGCGGGCGCCGGGCGGCACCGTCCGGGGCCATCTCCCGCGCAACGGGAGATGGCCCCGCGGCCTCAGCTCTGCAGCCAGAACTTCAGCGCCGAGGCGGCGGCGATGACCCACACCGCGCCTCCCACCTGGCCGGCGCGCCCCGCCACCACCTTCACCAGCGCATAGGCGATGAAGCCGAGGCCGATGCCGGTGGCGATCGAGAAGGTGAAGGGCATGGCCAGCGCCGTGACGATGGCAGGCAGGTATTCCGTGGTGTCGTCCCAGGCGATGTCGCGCAGGCTCTGGGCCATCAGGCAGGCCACCAGCACCAGCGCCGGCGCCGTGGCGAAGGCCGGGATGGAGGTGGCGAGCGGCGCCAGGAACAGCGTCAGCAGGAACAGCGCGGCGACGGTGAGCGCAGTGAGGCCGGTGCGGCCGCCCGCCTGCACGCCGGCGGCGCTCTCGATGTAGCTCACCGTGGTGGAGGTGCCGAGCGCCGCGCCGATCATGGCGCCACCGGAATCGGCCATCAGCGCGCGGCCGAGGCGCGGCACGGAGCCGTCCTTGTTCATCAGCCCGGCGCGGTGGGTGGTGGCGATCAGCGTGCCGGCATTGTCGAGCAGGTCCACCAGGAAGAAGGTGAAGACGATGCCGACCAGGCCGAGGCCCAGCGCGCCGGCCAGGTCCATCTGCAGGAAGGTGGGCGCCAGCGAGGGCGGCATGGCGAAGACGCCCTGGAACGTCGTCAGCCCGAAGGGGATGCCGAGCAGCGCCGTGGCCAGGATGCCGATGACGATGCCACCGGTGACGCCGCGCGCCACCAGCCCGGCGATGAGGATGAAGCCCAGGCAGGAGAGCAGCGTGGCCGGCTCGCGGAAGGAGCCGAGGCCCACCAGCGTGGCCGGGTTGTCCACCACCAGCCCCATGCCGCGCAGCCCGATTAGCCCGAGGAAGAAGCCGATGCCGGCGGCGATGCCGAGCTTGAGGGAGAGCGGGATGGCGTTGATCAGCCATTCGCGGAAGCCGGTGACGGAGACGGCGAAGAAGATGAGGCCGGAGATGAACACCGCCCCCAGCGCCACCTGCCAGGAGATGCCCATGCCCCCCACCACGGCGAAGGCGAAATAGGCGTTCAGCCCCATGCCCGGCGCCAGCGCCACGGGGTAGTTGGCCAGCAGCCCCATCAGCGCCGAGCCGATGGCGGCGGCGAGGCAGGTGGCGACGAAGGCGGCGCCATGGTCGATGCCGGCGGCCGCCATCATGCCGGGGTTGACGACGACGATGTAGGCCATGGTGAGAAAGGTGGCGAGGCCGGCCATCATCTCCCGGCGCGGTGTGGTGCCGCGCTCGGCCAGCTCGAAGAAACGTTCCAAGGCGGGGGTGCTCCGCGTGATGCTGTGATGCAGCATCCTACCGGCGGTCACGAGGCCTTCACAATTGCCGCCGCGCGGATACGCAAAGGGCCGGCGGAGCAAAGCCCCGCCGGCCCTTCGGCTGACCCCATCGCCACCCGCACCAGGGCGGAGCGGGATCTCTCCCCTCCCCACCCTGGCCGGCAGCCGACGGAAAAATCAGACGGAGTAGTACATCTCGAACTCGACCGGGTGCGGGGTGTGCTCGAAGCGATACACATCCTGCCACTTCAGCTCGATGTAGCTCTCGATCTGGTCCTTGGAGAACACGTCGCCGGCGAGCAGGTACTCGTGGTCGGCAGCGAGGGACTCCAGCGCCTCGCGCAGCGAGCCGCACACCGTCGGGATGCCCTTCAGCTCCTCGGGCGGCAGGTCGTACAGATCCTTGTCCATGGCCTCGCCCGGATGGATCTTGTTCTTGATGCCGTCGAGGCCGGCCATCAGCATGGCGGCGAAGGCCAGGTAGGGGTTCGCCGTCGGGTCGGGGAAGCGGACCTCGACGCGCTTGGCCTTCGGGTTCGTCGCATACGGGATGCGGCAGGAGGCCGAGCGGTTGCGGGCCGAGTAGGCCAGCAGCACGGGGGCCTCGAAGCCCGGGATCAGGCGCTTGTACGAGTTCGTGCTGGGGTTGGTGAAGGCGTTCAGCGACTTGGCATGCTTGATGATGCCGCCGATGTACCACAGCGCGTAGTCGGACAGGTCGGCATAGCCATTGCCCGCGAAGAGCGGCTTGCCGGCCTTCCAGATCGACTGGTGCACGTGCATGCCCGAGCCGTTGTCGCCGTAGATCGGCTTCGGCATGAACGTCGCGGACTTGCCGTAGCTGTGGGCGACGTTGTGGATCACATACTTGTAGATCTGCATGTGATCGGCCTGCATCACCAGCGGACCGAACTTGGTGCCCAGCTCGTGCTGCGACTGCGCCACCTCATGGTGGTGCTTCTCGCCGGCGACGCCCATCTCGATCATGGTGGACAGCATCTCGGCGCGCAGGTCGACCTCGCTGTCGACCGGATTCACCGGGAAGTAGCCGCCCTTGACGCCCGGGCGGTGGCCCATGTTGCCTTCCGGATAGTCCTTCAGGCTGGCGCCGGGGCCCTCGATGCTCTCGAGCTGGTAGATGCCGTAATTGCCGCCGGTGCCGAACTTCACGTTGTCGAAGATGAAGAACTCGGCCTCAGGGCCGAAGAAGGCGGTGTCACCGATGCCGGTGGAGGCCAGGTAGGCCTCGGCCTTCTTGGCGGTCGAGCGCGGGTCGCGGCTGTAGGCCTGGCCGGTCGAGGGCTCGATGATGTCGCAGAACAGGATCAGCTGCGGCTTCGCGGCGAACGGGTCCATGCAGGCGGACTCGGCGTCCGGCATCAGGATCATGTCGGACTCGTTGATCGCCTTCCAGCCGGCGATGGAGGAGCCATCGAACATGATGCCGTCGGTGAACATCTCCTCCTCGATGGTGGAGACGTGCTGCGCGGTGTGCTGCCACTTGCCGCGCGGGTCCGTGAACCGGAAATCCACGTACTCGACGCTGTTCTCCTTGATCATCTCCATGACCTTGGAGACGGCGCTGGGCGCTGCGGTCTTCTTCGCCATCGTGTGCGGTCCTGTTCCCCTAACGACACTCATCGTCGGTATTAGACGGGCCGGGGCCCTTCCCCCGTCCCGTTCGGCGGCGCGCGCGCCATGCGCGCGCCCGCCAGTGCTGCGCCGCCCGCCGCCGCGCGCCGGTCAGGCTGCGGCGGAGGGCGGAATCCCCATGGTCAGACCGCGTCCTCGCCCCGTTCACCGGTGCGGATGCGGATGACCTCATAGACATCCGAGACGAAGATCTTGCCGTCGCCGATGCGGCCCGTGCGGGCGGCGGCCTGGATGGCCTCGATCGCGCGCTCGGCGAGATCGTCGGCGCAGACCACCTCGATCTTCACCTTCGGCAGGAAGTCGACGACATATTCGGCGCCGCGATACAGCTCGGTGTGGCCCTTCTGGCGCCCGAAGCCCTTGGCCTCGACCACGGTCAGGCCCTGCAGCCCGATCTCGTGCAGCGCGTCCTTCACCTCGTCGAGCTTGAAGGGCTTGATGATCGCCTCGATCTTCTTCATCGGCTCCGTTCACGGACCGCCCCGCTGGGGTGCGCGGTCCGTCCTTCCTTCCTCCCGGGTTTCCGCCCTGCTGCTGGCTGATCCGTCTCCGGATCATCCGACCTGGGCGGCGGGCGGCTCGCCTGCTGTGTCGCACGCCCCAGGCCAGCCCGGCAATGGCGTGCGAAGGGTTTTTGGCGGGGTCCAGGCCACGCTTCGCCTGCATCGCAGGCACCCTGCCCGCGGAAGTGGCAGCCATGCACAGCATCATGGTTGCACCCACCGGCGCGCCCCACCATTATCCGCCTCCGCCCGGGGCCGGGGCGCGGGGGAGGCTTCCCCTGGAGCAGCGGGCCGCGTCGTCCCCGCCCCGCGCGCGGGACCCCTGTTGGACAGTGCATTCCGCCCATGAAGCCGCAGAACGACCTGCTCTCCGCGACCGGCACCACCGTCTTCACCGTCATGTCGGCGCTCGCCATGCAGCATGGCGCCATCAATCTCGGCCAGGGCTTCCCGGACTACGAGGGTCCGGAGGATGTGGTGCGCGCCGCCGCCGACGCGTTGCTCGACAACCGCAACCAGTACCCGCCGCTGACCGGCCTGCCGGAGCTGCGCCGTGCCGTGGCGGCGGCGAACCGCCGCTTCTACGGGCTGGAGATCGACGCCGATTCGGAGGTGATCGTCACCTCCGGCGCCACCGAGGCGCTGACCGCCTGCCTGATGGCCGTGCTGAACCCGGGCGACGAGGTGGTGCTGCTGGAGCCGCTCTACGACACCTACCTGCCGGTGGTGAAGCTGCTGGGCGCGGTGCCGAAGCTGGTGCGCCTCAGCCCGCCGAAGTGGGAGCTGCCGCGTGCCGAGCTGGCCGCCGCCTTCGGCCCGAAGACCAAGGCGATCCTGCTCAACTCGCCGATGAACCCGGCGAGCAAGGTGTTCACCGCCGCCGAGCTGACCTTCATCGCCGATCTGTGCCAGCGCCACGACACCTACGCGGTGTGCGACGAGGTGTATGAGCACCTCACCTTCGATGGCTGGCGCCACATCCCGCTGATGACGCTCCCCGGCATGCGCGAGCGCTGCATGCGAATCGGCTCGGCCGGCAAGACCTTCAGCCTCACCGGCTGGAAGGTGGGCTACATCACCACCGACCGCGGCCTGGCGCCCAACGTGGCCAAGGCGCACCAGAACCTCACCTTCACCACCCCGCCCAATTTGCAGCGCGCCGTGGCGGTGGGGCTGGCAAAGGACGACGCCTATTTCGAGAGCCTCTCCACCGACCTGCAGGCCAAGCGGGACCGGCTGGCCGAGGGGCTGGCGGCGCTCGGCTTCGGCGTGCTGCCGGCGCGCGGCAGCTACTTCGTCACGGCCGACTTCACGCCGCTCGGCTTCGCCGGCGACGACATCGCCTTCTGCCGTCACCTGACCGAGGTGGCGAAGGTGACGGCGATCCCGGTCTCCGCATTCTATCCGGGGCCGGACGCGCCGAAGCACTTCGTCCGCTTTGCCTTCTGCAAGCGGATGGAGGTGCTGGAGGAGGCGCTCTCCCGCCTCGCCGCCTGGAAGGCGGCGCACGGCCCGGCCAGCCTCGCCGCCGCTGGCTGAAGGCCCGCGTCAGAGGGCGAGCTGGTCTCGCCCCAGCGCCTTGGCCTGGTAGAGCCGGTCGTCGGCACGGGCCATGGCGTGCTCCAGCCCGGCCTCGCCGGGGGCCACCATGGTCAGCCCCAGGCTGACCGTGTAGGGCGGCAGCCCCGGCCCGCCGGCCGCCACCGCGCCGCGCATCCGCCGGGCCAGGAGCTGCCCATCCTCGGCCGAGGCATGCGGCAGCACGGCGACGAACTCGTCGCCGCCCAGCCGGGCCAGCCACCCTCCTTGCTCCGCCGCCAGCGCCGCCGCCCGCGCGGCCAGAGAGGCCAGCACCGCATCTCCCGCCGCGTGTCCGTGCCGGTCGTTGATCGACTTGAAATGGTCGATGTCGATCAGGATCAGCGCGGCGCCGGCCACGACCAGCCCAGGCCGCTGCGCCTCCAGCCCGGCGCGGTTCCAGGCGCCGGTCAGCGGGTCCCGCAGCGCGGCCTCGCGCAGGGTCTGCTGGGCGCGCTCGCCCGGCATGGACAGCAGGCCGAGATACAGCACCGCCAGCAGGAGCTGGTCGGACAGCATCGGCAGCAGGGCCGCGGCATTGAGCCCCGCCGCGCCATCGAACTCCAGCAGGATGGCGACGACATAGCCCGGCACATAGCCGAGCATCGCCAGCCCGGCGATGCGCCGGCCGCGCCATCCGGCGCCGCCCCCGCGCAGCAGCACCCAGCCCACCAGGCAGACGCCAGCCAGCAATCCCAGCGTGCCGCAGATCCGGCCGGCCTGAGGCATCGGCAGCGGAAGCCCCCACGCCGCCAGCCAGAACGGCGCGGAATAGGCCAGGGCGCAGCCCAGCAGCGGCAGCAGCATCCAGGCGGCGAAGGGCCGCTGTCCCTCGAACACCCGGGCGCCGCTGATCAGCAGCAGGTTGCTGCCCACCAGCGAGGCGAAGAACAGGCTTCCCGGCCATGGCGGCAGCGTGTCGGTGAAGAGCTGGAAGCCCAGCAGCACCGCCGTGTAGAGCGCCGAGCTGAGAGCCCAGTGCAGCAGATGATCGTCTTCCCGGCGGCCACGCCAGAGGACCAGGAAGACCGCCGTGAAGGCTATGCTCAGAAGCAGGCTGCACAGGCGAACCGTGCTGACATCAGGCAGGGGAAACATTGTCCGGGCGGAAGGTCTGAAGCGGTTTCGGCAGCTTGTAGCATGGCTTCGTCAGGGCCCGCTGCCGCGGCTTCCTGTTGCAGCATCGCATGGACCTTCCGGGTCACATGTCTGCCCTGCAGCATGGCGTGCCGGCCACAGGGGCGGCCGCTGGCGGAGCCCCGCCGGGATTGCTAAGCAGCGCCGCGCCAGACCCGGCGCCACGCACCGACCTTACCGATAAAGAAAGCAAAGTCAGATATGTCGAAGGCCTTCATTTCCCAGGTCATCCAGGATTCCACGGGCTGCACCGGCGTCGCCGCCAATCGTGCCGCCGGTGACCTGATTGCGGCCATCGTCAAGGAAATGAAGAAGAATGGCGGCTTCACCCTGCCCAGCTTCGGCACCTTCGCCGTGCGCAAGACCAAGGCGCGCAAGGGCATGAACCCCCGCACCGGCGAGCCGGTGAAGATCAAGGCGGGCAAGACCGTCCGCTTCAAGGCCTCGCCCAACCTGAAGAAGGCGGTCTGACGGCAGGCCGGGCGGGGAGGCTCCTCCCCCCGCCCGCCAGCCTCAGGCCACCCGCCGGCCGGCAGGGCCGCGCAGCCGCGCCACCAGCCGCAGCACCCAGGGCGCGCCCAGCCCGAGCAGCGTGACGCCGATCAGCAGCAGCGCGATCGGCCGGCCCAGGAAGCCCAGCACCCAGCCATCCTGGAAGATCAGCAGCGACTGCTTCAGCGATTCCTCGAGCAGCGAGCCCAGCACCAGGCCCATGACCAGCGGCGCCGGCGAGAAGCCGTGGCGGCGGAACAGCAGCCCCACCACGCCGAAGAACAGCATCAGGTAGACCTCGCCCATCGACTGGTTCGGCCCGTAGGCGCCGATGACCGACAGGACGAAGACGGCCGGCCACAGCAGCGCCGGCGGCACCATGCTGATGCGCGCGAAGAGCTTCGCCGAATACAGCCCCAGCACCAGGTAGATGAGGTTGGCCGCCAGCATGGAGGCGAAGACGGCGTAGAGCAGCGTCGGCTGCTCGTTGAACAGATGCGGCCCCGGGCGCACGCCCTGCACCACCAGCGCCGCCAGCATGAT
The DNA here is from genome assembly GCF_058833935.1 of Roseomonas sp. TS2. Classification (NCBI taxonomy): domain Bacteria; kingdom Pseudomonadati; phylum Pseudomonadota; class Alphaproteobacteria; order Acetobacterales; family Roseomonadaceae; genus Roseomonas; species Roseomonas sp. TS2. The sequence continues at coordinate 8,549 of NZ_JCACVY010000064.1, forward strand.
GGCGGTGGTGGAGCTGCCGGGGATGCCGAGCGCCAGGGTCGGCACCATGGCGCCGCCGACGGCCGAGTTGTTGGCCGCCTCCGGCCCCGCCACGCCCTCGATCGCGCCATGGCCGAATTCATGCTTGTGCTTCGACCAGCGCCGCGTCTCGTTGTAGGAGACCAGCGCGGCGGTGGTGGCGCCGAGCGCCGGCAGCGCGCCGATGAAGGTGCCGAGGCCGCTGCCCAGCACGATGCTCCTGGCGCATTTGCGGAACTCCGCCATGCCGGGGATACGCACGGAATCCAGCTTCAGCAGCTTGCCCAGGGAATGCTGGCGGCTGGCCTGGTCGAACATCTCCGCCAGCGCGAACAGGCCGATCAGGACAGGCACGAAGCCGATCCCGTCCGTCAGGTCGTAGAGGCCGAAGGTGAAGCGCTCCACCCCGGTGGTCAGGTCGATGCCGACCGTGGCGAGCGCCACGCCGAACGCCGCGGCGATGAGGTTCTTCACCGGGGAATCGCCGCCCACCGCCGCGCACATCGAAAGGCCGAACAGCGCCAGCGCGAAGTATTCCGGCGGGCCGAAGCTGTAGGCCGCCCGCGCCAGCAGCGGCGCCGCCACGATCATGACGATGACGCTGAAGATGCCGCCGATGGCGCTGGCGACGGCGGACATGCCGAGCGCCAGCCCCGCCTCGCCCTTCTCCGCCATCTTGTAGCCCTCGAGCGCCGTGGCCGAGGCCGAGGGGTCGCCGGGGCTGTTCACCAGGATGGCGGTGATCGAGCCGCCGAAATTGGCGCCGCAATACACCGCGCCCATGAAGGCGAGCGAGGCGATGGGATTGATGCCGATGGTCAGCGGCAGCAGCAGCGCCAGCGTGGTGCTGCCGCCGATGCCGGGCAGCGCGCCGACGAACACGCCGAGCAGCGTGCCCGCCACCGTCATGCCGAGGATGAAGGGGTCCGCCAGGACCGCCATGCCGCTCAGGAAGGCTTCCATGTCCGTGCGCCCCGCTCAGTTGAACAGCATGTCGCCGAGCAGGCCGCCCGGCAGGGTGAGGCCGAACACGCGCACGAAGAGCAGCCAGAGGCAGAGCACCATGCCGCCGGCGCTGGCCAGCAGCACGCCGGGGCGCCGCTCCCCCCACAGCCAGCCCACGCCGACCATGAAGGCGAACATGGCCACCAGCATGCCGGCCAGCGCCAGCACCACCAGGAAGACCAGGCAGGCGGCGAAGGTGGCCCAGCCGCAGCGGTTGATGGCGGGCAGCGCCTCCTCCTCCGCCGGGGCGGGCTGCAGCGCCAGCACCAGCGCCAGCAGCAGGATGACGAAGCCCACCAGGCGCGGGAACTCGCTGGCGCCCATGCCTTCCATCAGCGCCGCCGGCACCGCGTCGAAGCTGAAGGTGCCGGCGAGGAAGGCCAGGGCGACGGCGGCCACCGCCAGCGCCACGCGCCGGTCCCGCCACAGGAAGGGGGTGGGGCGGCTCACCGCGCCAGCCCCAGCTCGGCCAGCGCCTCGCGGCTGAGCGCCTGGTACTCGGCGAGCTGCCGCGCCCAGCCCTCGGCACCCGCCACGCTGTCGGCCGACTGGCCGGAACTGGCGAGGTAATTGCCATAGGCCGGCGTCCGCATGGCGCGCACCAGCCCCTCGCGCAGCTTCGCCACGCGGTCCTCCGGCGTGCCCTTCAGCACGCAGTAGCCGCGCGCCACCGTGGCCGAGAAGTCGATGCCGGCCTCCTTCGCCGTGGGCGTGTCCGGCAGGGCGGCGATGCGCGCGTCGGAGAGCACCAGCAGCGGGCGCACCTCGCCGGCGGTGATCTGCGATTCCGCCTCGGCATAGTTCAGCAGGCCGATGTCGATGTTGCCGCCGACCAGGTTCACCACGATGTCGCCGCCGCCGCGGAACGGCACGGCGGAGAGCGGCTGCAACGCCGCCGCGCGGGCGAAGCCGAAGCTCGCCACATGGTCCAGGCTGCCCACCGCCGTGACGCCGATCTTCAGCGAGCGGCTCCGCCCCTGCTCGCGCAGCGCGTCGGCCGAGCGCAGCGGGCCGCCGGCCCGCACCATCACCACCTGCGCGTCCGCCGTGCCGCGCGCCAGCGGCACGAGGTCGTCGAACTGCACCGGCAGGCGCATGCGCAGCATGGTCAGGATATGGCTCTGCGTCACCAGCAGCAGGGTGTGGCCGTCCTTGGGGCGGCTGGCGGCATAGGCCAGGGCGGCGGCGCCGCTGCCGCCGGTCTTGTTCACCACCGTCATCTCGCCGCCCAGTTCGGCCGGCGCCTGCATCATCATCATGCGGGCGGTGATGTCGGTGCCGCCGCCGACGCCGGCATGGGTCACCACCTCGATCGGGCGCTGCGGGAAGCCCGCCGCGCGCGCGGGGCGGATGAAGGGGGCGGCGAGCAGCGCCCCCCCGAGCCCGGAGAGCAGCGCGCGGCGGCGCCAGCCGGCATTCGCGCCAGGGAGGGCGTCACCGCGCGCCAGGGCCTCGATCTTGTCCATTTTTCCTCCTCGGCCCTGCCGCGTCGGCCGCGCGGCTGTGGCCTTTTACTGTCCCGATGGGGCGCAGCCTGTGGCCCCCAACATTAAACTGTCAACAGTTGGTAGCATAGAAAAGGCCGCGCCCTCCTGAAGGGCGCGGCCCCGGCCGGCGCGGCTTACTGGTCGCGCCAGGGCTTGCGGGCCCACATCTCCTTCAGCCGCGCATCGAGGCCCAGCACCGTCTTGCGGTACTCGTCGCCCACCATGCCCTTCACCGGCAGCACCACGCGCTCGGCATCGGCCAGGAACTGCGGGTCGGACAGCGCGGCGCGGAAGGCGGTGACGAGCTTGTCCCGGATCTCCGGCGGCAGCCCGGGCGGAGCGACGACGCCGCGCTGCGCGCCGGCCACCACCTTCACCCCCTGCTCCGTCAGCGTCGGCACGTCGGGCATGGAGGGGTCGCGCTGCGCGCCGGCCTGGGCCAGGCAGCGGAAGCGGCCGTCGCGGTAGCCCGGCCCGCCCTCGCTGACATTGAAGCAGCCGAGATCGAGATGCCCGCCGAGCACCGCGGTCTGCAGCGGCGCGGCGCCGTTGAAGGGGACATGGCTGAAGCTGACGCCCGGCACCGCCTGCTCCACCTCCAGCATCACCAGATGGTCGTCGGAGCCGATGCCGGTGGTGCCGAAGCTGAGGCCGCCCGGGTCCTTCTTCGCCCGCTCCAGCAGGTCGGCCAGCGACTTGATGGGCGAATCCGCCTTCACCCACAGCCCACCCGGATCGTCCACCACGTTGGCGATGTAGGTGAACTCATCCACCTTGTAGCGGACGGGCCGCTCGAAGGGGATGGTCATCATCGCCGGTGAGGTGACGGCACCCAGCACATAGCCATCCGGCTTGGCATTGAAGGTGGCCTCCATGCCGATCTGGCTGCCCGCGCCGGGGCGGTTCTCGACGACGAAGGTCGAGCCCGGCAGGTGGCGCTGCACATGCGGCAGGATCACGCGCGCCATCTGGTCCACCCCGCCACCGGGGGGGAACGGCACATACACCACGATCGGGCGCTCGGTGGGCCAGGCGGCGGCGCTGGCCGGGCGGACGGCCAGCGCCGCCACACCCAGGGCCGCGAGGCTGCGGCGGGTGATGGTCATGATATCTTGTCTCTCCTTCCTCCCGTCCCTGGTGGCGCCCGCCCCCTCTTGGTGGAGGGCGTGGCGCCGGGCCGGGTTCAGCTCTTCTTGCGGCTCGCCTCGTAGCGGGCCTTGTTCTCGGCGTTCGGCGGATACAGGCCAGGCAGTGAGGCGCCCTGCTCCACCTCGCCCATGATCCAGCTCTCCTGCGCCTCCTGCTCGGCGGCGAGGTCCGCGATCTCCTCGACCAGCGCGGCCGGGATCAGCACGGCGCCGTCATCGTCCACGACGACGACATCGTTCGGGAACACGGCGACGCCGCCGCAGCCCACCGGCTCCTGCCAGTTGATGAAGGTGAGGCCGGCGACCGAAGGCGGCGCCGCGTTGCCCTGGCACCACACCGGCAGCCCGGTGCCGATGACGCCGGCGCCGTCGCGCACCACGCCGTCGGTGATCAGCGCCGCCACCTTCCGCTTCGCCATGCGGGCGCAGAGGATGTCGCCGAAGATGCCGGCATCGGTGCAGCCCATGGCGTCCGCCACCACGATGACGCCCTCCGGCATCGCCTCGATGGCGCTGCGGGTGGAGATCGGGTTGGACCAGGAGGCCGGCGTCGCCAGGTCCTCGCGGGCGGGGACGAAGCGGAGCGTGAAGGCGCGGCCGACAAGGCGCGGCTGGCCCGGCTTCAGCGGGCGGGTGCCGCGCATCCACACGTTGCGCAGGCCCTTCTTCAGCAGCACCGTGGTCAGCGTGGCGGTGGAGATGCCGGAGAGGGTCTCGATGATCTTCGGATCGAGGGCTGCGACTTCGACGGACATGGGCATGGACCTCAGATGCTGGCGATCAGCCCGCCATCCACGCGGATGACGGAGCCGTTGATGTAGGAGGCGCGGGTGGAGGCGAGGAAGGCCACCGCGTCGCCATATTCCTGCGGCTCGCCATAGCGGCCGGCGGGGATGGAGCCGGTGCTCTCGGCCTCGACCTGCGCCACGTCCCGCCCCTCGCGCTTCGCCTTCTGCTCGTCGAGGAAGCGGATGCGGCTGGTGGCGATGCGGCCCGGCAGGATGATGTTGGCGGTGATACCGTCCCGCGCCACCTCGCGCGAGAGGGTCTTGGACCAGCCCAGCAGCGTCGAGCGCAGCGCGTTGGAGATGCCGAGGTTGGGGATCGGCGCCACCACGCCCGAGGAGGTGCTGGTGACGACGCGGCCCCAGCCGGCGGCCTTCATGCCCGGCAGCACGCGGTCCGTCAGCGCGATGACGGAGAGCACCATGGCGTTGAAGTGCTTGGCCCACAGCGCCGGGTCCTGGCCCGCGGCGGGGGTGGGCGGCGGACCGCCGGTGTTGTTCACCAGCACCTGCACCGGGCCAAGCTCCGCCTCGATGCGCGCCACGTTGGTCTCGATGGCGGCGAGGTCGGCCAAATCCCATTCCAGGGTGATGGCTTCCGCCCCCAGCCCCTTCACCTCGGCGGCGATGCGCGCCAGCCCCTCGGCGCTGACATCGGCCAGCGCCAGCTTCGCGCCCTCGGCGGCCAGCGAGCGGGCGATGGCGCCGCCCAGGCCGCCACCGGCGCCCAGCACCAGCGCCACCTTGTCCTTCAGGCCCAGATCCATCGGCCTTGTCCTCTTGCAGTCTGTCGGGGTGCAGTCTGGCAAGCGGGGGAAGGACAGAAAACCCTTCCTTTCCTGCTTTCGGACGATAGATTTCCTTTACAATGGACACGCGCTTCCTCGACAGCTTCGTGGCCGTGGTGGAGGAAGGCTCGATCGCCGCCGCCGCGCGCCGCCTGCACCTGACGCCGGCCGCCCTCTCCCAGCGCATCCAGGCGCTGGAGGCGGAGATGGGCGCCACGCTGCTGCTGCGCGCCGGCCGCACCGTGGCGCCGTCCGAGGCCGGGCTCGCCATCCTCGACCGCGCCCGCGCCCTGCTGCGGGAGGCGCGCGACCTGCGGGCGCTGGCCACCGCCGGGGCGCTGGCGGGGGAGCTGCGGCTGGGTGCCATCGCCACGGCGCTCACCGGGCTGGTGCCGGCCATGCTGGCGCGGCTGGCCACGCGCTACCCGCAGATGGAGACGCACATCTCCCCCGGCATCTCGGCCGATCTCTACCGCCGCGTGCTGGTGGGCGAGCTGGACGCGGCCTTGATCGTGCAGCCGGAATTCGCGCTGCCGAAAAGCTGCGAATGGCGCTTGCTGCGGGAGGAGCCGCTGGTGGTGCTGGCTCCCGCCGCCCAGGCCCAGGCCGAGCCGCATGCCCTGCTCGCCGCCGAGCCCTTCATCCGCTACGACCGCAACCAGTGGGGCGGGCGGCTGGCCGACCGCTACCTGCGCGCCGCCCACATCGCGCCGCGCGAGCGTTTCGAGCTGGATGCGCTGGACGCCATCGCGGTGATGGTGGGGCGCGGCCTCGGCGTCTCTCTGGTACCGGATTGGGCGCCGCCCTGGCCGGTGGGGCTGGAGATCGCGCGCCTGCCCCTGCCCCGGCCCTTCCCGCCCCGGCGCATCGGGCTGCTCTGGATGCGGGGGGGCACGCGGGCGCGGCTGGTGCGGGCGTTTCTGGAGAGTTAGAAGAAAGACGTTCTTTTTTGGAAAAAAGAACCAAAAAACTTTTGCCAGTTGGCGGCACGCTGGCGGAGAGCGCAGCGCCAAACTGACAAAGTCTTTTTGCTTCTTTTTCTTCAGAAAAAGAAGATTCTTTCCTTACGCTTCCTTCAGCCGCGCCAGCAGCGCCTGGATGGGATGGCGCAACTGCACCCCATCGAACCGCTTCACCTGGCTGCGGCAGGAATAGCCGCTGGCCAGCAGCGCCTCGCCCCGCTTCGCCACATGACCGCGCCAGGAGAGATCGTAGATGCGCTCCGAGGTGTCACGGTGCTCCGCCTCGTGCCCATAGGTGCCGGCCATGCCGCAGCAGCCCGAGGCCAGCACGGCGAGCGGCGCGCCGAGCCGCGCGAACACCGCCTGCCATTCCTTGAGCGAGGCGGTGGCATTGGTCCGCTCCGTGCAATGCGGCAGCAGGGAGAAGCCCCCGCCCTGGGGCAGCTCGGGCAGCAGCTCCAGGCGCCTGGCCAGCCATTCCTGCGGCAGCAGCACCGGCGGCACGGGAATGCCCTTGTATTCGGAGCGGTAGGTCAGCGTCATGGACGGATCGAGGCCGACCAGTTCCACCCCGCTCTCGGCCAGGGCGCGCAGCATGGCGGCATTGGCCTCGGCCTGGCGGCGGAAGGCGCCGAGGAAGCCATGCACATGCAGCGGCTTGCCGTTCGGGCGGAAGGGCGCCAGCCAGGGGGTGAAGCCCATGGCCCGCAGCGCCGCCAGCAGGTCCAGCACCAGCCCCGTCTCGAAATGCGTGGTGAAGGCGTCCTGCACCAGCACCACGTGGCGCCGGCGCTCCGCCTCGCCCAGGCCGCGCAGCGCCTCGGGCGTCGCGAGGCGCACGCCCTGGGCGGCGGCCTCCCGCACCAGGTTGCGCCCGCTGAACAGCGGCGCGTCCACCAGCCCGCCCTTCGCGGCCAGCGCGCGGCCGATCCTGCTGCCCAGCACCGCATTGGCCAGCCCCGGCACCCGGGCGCCGAGCGGCAGCACCTGCTCGATCATGCCCACCAGGTAGTCCTTCAGCGGGCGCTGGTAGCGGCCGTGGTAGATCTCCAGGAACTTCGCGCGGAAGCTCGGCACGTCCACCTTGATCGGGCATTGCCCGGTGCAGGACTTGCAGGCGAGGCAGCCATCCATCGCCTCCTTCACCGCGTGGGAGAAATCGTCCTCGCCGCGGCGGCGCGCCCGCTCGTTGCGGATGCGGGCAGGCAGGCCGGAGAGGAAGGAGGTGCCGCGGATGCGCTCCGCCTCCGCCATCGGGTCCACCCCCGCGGCGGAGAGCTGGCGCAGCCATTCGCGGAACAGGCTGGCGCGCCCCTTCGGCGAATGGCGGCGGTCGCCCGTCGCCTTGTAGGAGGGGCACATCGCGTCCTGCGTGTCGTAGTTGAAGCAGGCGCCGTTGCCGTTGCAGTGCAGCGCATCGTCATGGGCGGCGCGCACGGGGGCGGGGATGGTGCGGTCGAGCTGCCCGCGCATCGGCACGCGGTCGATCGCCAGCAGCGCCTCGCCATCGGGGGCCGCGATCTTGCCGGGGTTGAGCTGGTTGCGCGGGTCGAAGGCGGCCTTGATGGCCTGCAGGCTCGGGTAGAGCGGCCCGAACACCTCCGGCACGTATTCGGAGCGCACGCCCTTGCCGTGCTCGCCCCAGAGCAGCCCGCCATATTTCCGGGTGAGGGCGAAGACCTCGTCGGTGATCTCGCGGATCATCCGCTCCGCGCCCTCGGCCTTCATGTCAAGCGCCGGGCGGACATGCAGCACCCCGGCATCGACATGGCCGAACATGCCGTACTCCAGCCCGCGCCGGTCCAGCGCGGCGCGGAACTCGCCGATGAAGTCGGCGAGGTTCTCCGGCGGCACGGCGGTGTCCTCGACAAAGGCGATCGGCCGGCGCTCGCCCTGCATGTTGCCGAGCAGGCCGACGCCGCGCTTGCGCATGGCCTGGATGCGCTCGCCCGCCGCATCCCACGCCACGGTGTGCCCGCGCCGCCCGAGGCTGCGCCCCTCGGCGGCGAGGCGCTCCTCCACCACGCCGAGCTTGGCCTGCACCTCCGCCTCGCTGTCGCCCACGAACTCGATGAGGTTGATGCCGGCGGCGGCGCCTTCCGGATCGTCCGGCAGGTATTCGGCGATGCTGGTCCAGACGATGTCGCCGCGCGCCAGGCCCAGCACCTTGGAATCGACCGTCTCCACGGAGGCGGCGCCGAGCGCCATCAGCACGCGCGCGTCGCGCAGCGCGGCGTCGAAGCTGTCGTAGCGCAAATTGATCAGCGCGCTGCGCTTCGGGATGGGCAGCACGCGGATGCGGGCTTCCGCGATCATCGCCAGCGTGCCCTCGGAGCCGCAGAGCAGCGAATTGAGGTCGAACCGCCCTTCCCCGTCGCGGATATGGGCCAGATCGTAGCCGGTGAGGCAGCGGTTCAGCGGCGGGAAGCGCTCGGCGATGAGCTGCGCCTGCTCGCGCGCGATGCCGTCCGCCACGCGGTGGATGGCGCCCACCATGTCCTGCCGCCGCGCCACCGCCGCCAGCGCCGCGTCGTCCATCGGCCGGCTCTCCCAGAGGGTGCCGTCCATGAGCACCACCGTGAGGCCCAGCACATGGTCCCGCGTCTTGCCGTAGAGGCAGGAACCCTGGCCGCAGGCATCGGTGGAGATCATGCCGCCGAGCGTCGCGCGGTTGCTGGTGGAGCATTCGGGCGCGAAGAACAGGCCAAGCGGCTTCAGCGCCGCGTTCAGCGCGTCCTTCACCACGCCGGGCTCGACGCGCACCCAGCCCTCCGCCGCGTTGATCTCCAGGATGCGGGTCATGTGGCGCGAGACATCGACGACGATGCCATCGGTCAGCGACTGGCCGTTGGTGCCGGTGCCGCCGCCGCGCGGCCCGATGGCGAGGTGGTGGAAGCGCGGGTCCGCCGCCACCTTCGCGATGCGCTGCAGATCCTCGGCGCTGCGGGGGAAGACCACCGCCTGCGGCTGGCGCTGGTAGATGGAGTTGTCGGTGGCCATCACCACCCGGTCCGCCGCGCCGGAGGAGAGATCGCCCGAGAAGCCGCGCAGCCGCAATTCATCCAGGAAGGCCAGGGCGGGCGCGACCGGGGCGGGCAGTTCGGCGAGGCGGGGGATCATCGGGGATTGGCCTTTCACGCGCGGGGAGGCAGCCCGGCCCGGCCCGATGGCCCGCCCGGCTGCCGCCCCTGTCATGCCACCGCACCGGAAAAAGAGAAGAGGCCGGGCGCGGATTTCAGCCCTGCCCGGCCAGCAGGGCGCCTGTTGTTACTCGCCCTTCCAGACGGGCGGGCGCTTGTTGAGGAAGGCGTCCATGCCCTCGCGGAAATCCTGGCTCATGTAGCACATCAGCACCAGGTCCTTGCCCTCCTCGGAGGAAATGGCCGGGCGCAGCCGGGCGATCGCCTCCTTGGTGGCGCGCAGCGTCAGCGGCGCGTTGCCGGCGATGGTGCGGGCCAGCTCCTCGGCGCGGGCCTGCAGGTCGCCGCCCTCCGGCACCACCTCGTGCAGCAGGCCGATCTCCTTGGCCTCGGCCGCGTCCAGCAGGCGGGCCGTGAAGATCATCTCCTTGGTGCGCGAGGGGCCGATCAGCGAGACCAGCCGCGAGAAGGCGCCCATGGAGAGGATGTTGCCGAGCGTCCGCGCGATGGGGAAGCCGAAGCGGGCGTTGCTCGCACCCACCCGGATGTCGCAGGAGGCGGCGATGGCGCCGCCGCCGCCGGTGCAGGCGCCGTTGATCGCCGCGATGGTGGGCTTGGGGCAGGATTCCAGCACCGTGATGATGCGGCTGATCCGCTCCTCGTACTGGATCGCGTCCTCCGGCGTCTTGAAGGCGCGGAACTGGTTGATGTCGGTGCCCGCCGCGAAGGCCTTGTCGCCAGCGCCGGTCAGGATGATGGCGCGGATCGACTTGTCCTCCGCCACCTCCTGGCAATAGGCGGCGAGGCGCTCATACATCTCGAAGGTGAAGGCGTTGCGCGCCTGCGGGCGGTTGAAGGTGACGCGGGCGATGCCGCCTTCCAGCGTCTGGAAGAGAATGTCGTCGTTGCCGCTCATGCCGGTTGTTTCCCTGTCGGGCCGGCGCCGCCGGCCGTTTCCTCGTGCGGTCGGGCGGCCATGCCGCCATTCCTTGCGGTAGTCTTACGGGCAGGCGCGAAGGCTGTAAACAATCAACACCTGACAGTTCCGGGGCACCGCTTCGCCACGGTGGCGCGAAACAGCCCTCCCGCCAAGCTGGCGCCCGTGTGATGGTGCATTGCATCGCGCATCATGCGGTCCATCTCCGCGCAGAGCGCGGAGCTTCCCGCCTGCGCCAGCCAGGAGACACTCCGTGACCGGTTCCTCTTCCCTGCAACGCTTCGCGCCACACGCCCTGGCTGCCTTGCGCATCATGGCCGCCCTGCTGTTCATCGCGCACGGCACGCAGAAGCTGCTCGGCTTCCCTGCCCCGCCCTCCAGCGGCACGCTGCCGGCGGCCTTCACCATGGCCTGGACGGCCGGCATGCTGGAGCTGTTCGGCGGCCTGCTGGTGCTGGTGGGGCTGTTCACCCGGCCGGCCGCCTTCGTGCTGTCGGGGCTGATGGCCTTCGCCTACTTCCTGGCGCATGCGCCGCGCAGCTTCTATCCGGTGCTGAACGGGGGCGATGCCGCCATCCTGTTCTGCTTCGTGTTCCTCTACCTGGTCTTCGCCGGCCCCGGCAGCCTCAGCATCGACGGCCGCCGCCGCTGAGAGGGCGCCGCCAGGAGAGGTGCCACCTCTCCTGGACGGTCCCGCCGGCCTCAGAAGCCCTCGGGCTCCAGCAGCACCACCGGCTCGCCATCGCCCAGCACGCCCATGCCGCCCACGCCGGGCAGGCTGGCCAGGGCCGGGTGCAGCGGGCGCAGCAGCAGGTCCGACCGGCGGCGCACCCGGTCCACCCGCAGCGCCAGCAGCCGCCCGCCCGAGCGCACCAGCACCGCCACCCCTGCCCCGCCCGGCCCCGCATCCTCCGGCAGGCCCAGCAGCGCCGAAAGCGCGCGCGGCTCGGCCTCCACCGGCAGGCTGCCCGCCTCCACCACGCCCTGCACCCGCGCCGCCGGCAGGGCATAGGGATGGCCGGCCACCTCCACCAGCAGCACGCTCTGGATCGAGGCCGTCAGCGGCAGGCGGAGCAGGAAGGCGGTGCCCTCGCCGGGCCGGCTTTCCACGCCCAGCGTGCCGCCGGCGCGGCGCACCGCCTCCTGCACCACATCCAGCCCCACGCCGCGCCCGGAGGTCTCCGTCACCCGCTCGGCGGTGGAGAAGCCGGGACGGAACAGCAGCGCCTGCACCTCCGGCTGGGAAAGCCGCGCCGCCCCGGCCTCGTCCACGAGGCCCTGCGCCACCGCCCGCCGCAGCACCCGCCCGGCATCGATCCCCGCCCCGTCATCGGCGACGCGCACCAGGATCTCGCTGCCCTCCCGCGCGGCGGCGACGCGCAGCAGCCCGCGCTCCGGCTTGCCCGCCGCCCGCCGCGCCGCCGGCCCTTCCAGCCCGTGGTCCACCGCATTGCGCACCAGATGCAGCAGCGGGTCGGAGAGGATTTCCACCAGGCCGCGGTCGATCGCCACCGCCTGCCCTTCCAGCAGCACCTCCACCTGCTTGCCGCCCGCCTGCGCCACGGTGCGCGCGACGCGGGGCAGGCGCGACAGCAACGTGCCGATGGGCACCACGCGCAGCCCCATCACCGCCTCGTCCAGCCGGCGCAGCGCCAGGCCGACGCGGCTCTCCAGGGCTTCCAGCGCCTCCTGGCCCTGGCGCAGCCGCTCCATCTCGGCCGCGAGGCGCGGCGCGGCATGGGGCGGCAGCGAGGATTCCAGCCCCGCCAGCCGGCCCAGCGCGGCGCGCGTGCCGCCCTCCCGCACCACCTCGGAGAGGGAGAGGACGGCCGCGCCGAGTTCCGCCTGCAGGGCGATGATGTCGTCCACCGTCTCCTGCCGCACCCGCAGCGTCACCGGGCCGGCGGCCTCGGCCTCCGCCGCGGGGGCGGCCTCGGGCAGTACGGCGATCTCCCGCAGCACATGGCACCCGGGGTCCAGCAGCGCCGCCTGTTCCGACAAGGCGGGAAGGCCTTCCTCGCTGGCCAGCAGCAGCTCCAGCACGGGTGGCTCGGCACCGGCGGGGTTGTGGCTGGCCAGCACCTCGCCCTTCCGGCGCAGCCAGTCGCCCGCCTGCTCCTCCAGCGCCGCGTCCACGCCCAGCGCCAGCCGCGCCAGGAACAGCCCCCGGCCCGCCGCCCGGGCCGCCAGGGCGCGGCGCCGCGCCTCCGCCCCCATGACGGGGAGGAACATGGCCGGCAGGCCCGATTCCGTCTCCTCCTGCGCGGGATCGGGCGGGAGGGGAGCGGCGTCGCGCCGGCCGTGCAGCATGGCGGCGGCGGCCTGGGCCAGGGCGGCGGTGGCATCGGGCTCGGCCGCGCGGTCGGCCAGGTCTTCCAGCACCAGCAGGCGCTGCTCCAGCGCGTCCTCCCCCAGGGCGGCGGCCATGGCTGCGGCCTCCTGCGCCGCGCCGGCCACGGCGCCGGGCGCGGCTCCCGCCTCCAGCGTGGCCAGCAGCGGCTCCAGCCATGCCTCCTGGGTGCCCCGCAGGGCGACCGGAAGTTCCTCGGCTCCGGCGGCCTCGCCGGCCAGGGTGCTCAGCCGCTCCAGCTGCCGGCGCAGGCGGCCGAGTGCCGCCAGCCCCGCCCCGCCCTCCGCCAGTGCGGCGAATCCGGCGGCCAGACGGTGCAGCCCGAGCAGCGCCGCGCCTTCGGAGAGGGCGGCGGCCTCGCGCCGCGCCGCGAGGTCCGGCGCCGGTCCCGCCAGCGCCGCCAGCA
>NZ_JCACVY010000065.1:0-21519 GCF_058833935.1 Roseomonas sp. TS2
CCGTTCCCCTCAGGCCCGTTCCCGCCGCGGGCGGCGGGCGGGCTGGCGCGGCGCGGCCTGCTCGCCGCCACCGCCGGGCTGGTCGCCGGCGCCCTGCCGGGCCGGCCCCGCGCCGCCGGCGCCATGCCGCAGACGAGCCTGACCGCCCAGCAGGCGCTCGAGCTGATGAAGCAGGGCAACGACCAGTTCCGCACCGACGCCCCCTACCGTTCCGCCCAGGGCCGCGAGGACCGGGTGAAGCTGGCGGTGGGGCAGGCGCCCTTCTGCGTGCTGGTGGGCTGCTCCGACAGCCGCGTGTCGCCGGAGCTTCTGTTCGGCCGTGGCCTGGGCGAGCTGTTCATCGTCCGCAACGCCGGCAACACGGTGGACACGGCGGCGCTGGGCAGCATCGAGTATGGCGTGGGGGTGCTGGGCTGCCCGCTGGTCGTGGTGCTGGGGCATGAAAGCTGCGGCGCCGTCGCCGCCGCGCTGGAGGTGGTGGCGCGCAACGCCACCTTCCCCGGCGTGATCGGCGAGATGGTGCAGCCGATCATCCCGGCCATCCTCGCCGCGCGCGCGGCGGACGGCACGGTGGGGCTGGACGCGGCGGTGGAGGCCAATGCCCGCCGCGTCGCCGCCCGGCTGAAGACGCAGAGCCCGGTGCTGCAGGCGGCCTCGCATTCGGGCCGGCTGAAGATCGTCGCCGCGCGCTACGATCTGGATGATGGCGATGTCAGCTGGTTCGAGGATCTCTGAGCGCCCCCGCCCCTCCCCGGCCCGCCTCGGGCCGGCATCCGGGGCGCCGCGGAATGGCGGTACACGAGGTCGCCCACATCCGGCCGCCGCGCCAGCGGGTCCAGCACGGCCCCCAGCCGCTCCGCCACCGCGGCGGAGCGGCGGTTCCCGGGGCCGACATAGCTGACGAGGGTGGCAAGGCCGAGCGTGCCGAAGGCCCAGTCGCGCATCGCGCGGGCCGCCTCGGTGGCGTAGCCCCGGCCTTCCTGCCCCTCATAGAGCAGCCAGCCCAGCTCCTTCTCCGGAAAGAGCGGGCCATGGTTGATGCCCACCTGCCCGACGCATTCGCCCGAGCCGGGCAGCGCCAGCATCAGCGACCCGTGCCCGAACAGCGCCCACTGCGCCACGTCGTGGCAGAACATGCCCCAGGCTGCCCGGGGGCCGAAGGGGCCGCCCATGCCGGCCGCGCGCGGCGAGGCCATCAGCCGCGCATAGGCCGGAAAATCCGCTGCCACCGGCGGGCGCAGGATCAGGCGGGGCGTCGTCAGGGTCGGGATCGCGGAACCGGGCATGGGAGACTCCGGGACAGGGTGGAGGGCGTCGTTACGCGCGGCCCGGCCTCCCGGTCCAGCGAGGGTTCCGGGAAGGTCCCGGGCCTACAGCCCGAGCCGCGCCCAGGCCGCCCGCTCCTCCACCAGGGCCAGCCCCTCGGCCGTGGCGCCGCGCAGCAGGCGCAGCGGCAGCGGCGGCCGGCGCTGGCCGAGCGGCACCACCCGCGCCTTCTCGCCGAAGCGGCGCAGGATCTCGCCCCTGGCGTCGCCCAGCCGGTCGATCAGGCCGAGCGGCAGCGCCTCCCGCCCGGTCCAGAAGCGGCCCGTGAACAGCTCATCCTCGGGCGCCGCCAGGCGGGCGCCGCGCCGCGCCTTTACCCAACCGGCGAACTCGGCGTGCAGCGCCGAGAGCAGCGCCTCCAGCCGCGCCTGCTGCCAGGGCTCGACGGGGCGGAACGGGTCGAGGAAGGATTTCTGCCCCCCCGCCGTGGTCAGCCGCCGCTCGACGCCGAGCTTCTCCGCCAGCCCTTCCAGCCCGAAGCCCGCCGAGATGACGCCGATGGAGCCCACGATCGAGGACGGGTCGGCCACGATCTCGTCCGCCGCGCAGGCGATCCAGTAGCCGCCCGAGGCTGCCGCGTCCTCGACGCAGGCGACGACCGGCACCTTGTGCTTCTCGGCCAGCGCGCGGATGCGCTGGCCGATCAGGCTGGACTGCACCGGCGAACCGCCGGGCGAGTTGATGGCAAGCACCACGCCCGCGAGGCGCTTCAGCCCGAAGGCGCGCTCCAGCACGGGCGCGATGCCCTCGAGGCTCAGCCCGCCCGGGCCGAGGCCGCCCCGCGCGGCGATGACGCCCGAGAGGCGGACCAGCGCCACCTGCGGGGGGCGGCTCAGAAAGGGGATTTGCATGGGCCAAGAGATGACCACCTTTTCCGCCGGGGCAAGAAGTGCGACGAACGCGCGCCCCACCCACGGCCTGAGGAGAAGCCGCCCATGAAGACCCGCGCCGCGATTGCCTGGGAAGCCGGCAAGCCGCTGTCCATCGAGGAGGTGGACCTCGAAGGCCCGCGCGAGGGCGAGGTGCTGGTGGAGGTGAAGGCCACCGGCCTCTGCCACACCGACAAGTACACCCTCTCCGGCGCCGACCCGGAGGGCATCTTCCCCAGCATCCTCGGCCATGAGGGGGCGGGCATCGTCGTCGATGTCGGGCCCGGGGTGAAGTCGCTGCGGAAGGGCGACCACGTCATCCCGCTCTACACGCCCGAATGCCGCGAGTGCGACTACTGCCTCAGCCGCAAGACCAATCTCTGCCAGAAGATCCGCGTGACCCAAGGCCGCGGCCAGATGCCGGACGGCACCAGCCGCTTCTCCTGCAACGGCAAGCCGATCCACCACTACATGGGCACCTCGACCTTCGCCAACCACACCGTGGTGCCGGAGATCGCGCTCGCGAAAATCCGGGAAGACGCGCCGTTCGACAAGGTCTGCTACATCGGCTGCGGCGTCACGACCGGGCTCGGCGCCGTGCTGTTCACCGCCAAGGTGGAGGCGGGCGCCAATGTGGTGGTGTTCGGCCTCGGCGGCATCGGGCTGAACGTCATCCAGGGCGCGCGGATGGTGGGGGCCGACAAGATCATCGGCGTCGACATCAACCCCGCCCGCGAGGCGATGGCCCGCCGCTTCGGCATGACGCATTTCGTCAACCCGAAGGAGGTGCAGGGCGACCTCGTCGGCCATCTCGTCGAGCTGACCGGCGGTGGCGCGGACTATTCCTTCGAGTGCGTCGGCAACACCACGCTGATGCGCCAGGCGCTGGAGTGCTGCCACAAGGGCTGGGGCGTCTCCACCATCATCGGCGTGGCCGAAGCGGGCAAGGAGATCAGCACCCGGCCCTTCCAGCTCGTCACCGGCCGGCGCTGGATCGGCTCCGCCTTCGGCGGCGCGCGCGGCCGGACGGACGTGCCGAAGATCGTCGACTGGTACATGGACGGCAAGATCAACATCGACGACCTGATCACCCACACCATGCCGCTCGAGCGCATCAACGAGGGGTTCGACCTGATGACGCGGGGCGAGAGCATCCGCGGCGTCGTCGTCTACTGAGGCGGGGTCTACTGAAGCGGGCCGCGCGGGGCGGGTGCCTGCCCCGCGCGGCTCAACCGGCCGGGGCGGCCGCGCGTTGCACTGGTCCCGAGCCCGAGGAGCCGCGCCCCGTGACCCACCGCCCCGCCGCCCTGCCGGGCCTGCTCCTGGCCCTGTTCCTGGCACCGCTCCTGGCCCTGGCGCCGTGCGCGGCCCCTGCCCTGGCCCGCGACCCCACCGGGGCCGAGCGCGCCCGGCTGGAGGCGGCGCTGCGGGCCGAGGGCTACCAGGACTGGGGCAGGGTCGGCCTGGAGGATGGCGTCTGGACGGTGGAAGGCGCCGTGGCCGGCGACGGCACGCGCCGCGATCTGCGCCTGACGCCCGACGCCCTGCGCAGCATCGCCACCGATCCCGAAAACCGGCCGGCGGGCGCGGAGGAGAGGGCGGAGATCGGCGCGGCGCTGCGCCACCTCGGCTACACGGATTTCGGCCGCGTCGCGCTGGAGGACGGGCTGTGGCGCGTGGCGCGCGCCCGCGCCAGCGACGGACAGGACTATACGCTGACGCTGGAGCAGGACAGCCTGCGCATCCTGCACCGCGAGGACGCGGATTGAAGGAAAGGAGGCCGCCATGGCCATCGACGGACTGAGCGACGAGACGATCCGCGAGGTGCTGCTGAACACGCGGCGCATCGCCGTGGTGGGTGCCTCGGCAAACCCGGCCCGCCCCTCCAACGAGGTGACGCGCTTCCTGGTGGGGCGCGGCTTCGAGGTGACGCCGGTCAACCCCGGCCTGGCCGGGCAGGTGCTGCACGGCAGCGCCGTCGCCGCCTCGCTGGAGGCGGCGGGGCCGCTGGAGATGGTGGACATCTTCCGCCGCAGCGAGGAAGCCGGCGCGGTGGTGGACGAAGCCATCCGCCTCGGCGCGCGCTGCGTGTGGATGCAGCTTGGCGTCGTCGACCAGGCGGCGGCGGAACGGGCGCGCGCCGCCGGGCTGGTGGCGGTGATGGACCGCTGCCCGGTGATCGAGTGGGCGCGCCTGCGGCTCTCCACCGCCGCCTGAGCGGTTCCGGCATAGCGCGGGCGCGGCGTTTCGTGACAAAACATGTCCGGTTTTTAATTCCGCTTGAAAGCCAGCCCCCGGCAGGCCAGATGCCTGCCTCGCGCCCTGTGCATATGTGCCGGGCGCGGATGACAACCCGTCTGGAAAGGCCCCGCCTCGGGGATCGGACATGACCGAAGAAGAACGCCGCATCATTTCCGCCTTCGTGGAGCGCATGGCCGGGGTCTCCGCCCCGCAGCCGGCGCCCTCGCCCTGGGGCGGCAGCAGCGTGCCGGCCACCCAGTCCCGCCCGCCCCTGCCGCCGGTCGACCCGGAGGCCGACCGCCTGATCGCCGATTTGTTCGCCCGCTACCCCGAGGCGCGCTACCGGCTCACGCAGACCGCCTTCGTGCAGGAGCACGCACTGGTGCAGGCGCAGAACCGCATCCAGGAGCTGGAGTGGCAGCTGGAGAACACCCAGCGCCAGGCCGAGGCGTCGCAGCAGCAGGGCCGGGGCGGCCTGTTCGGCGGCATGTTCGGCGGCGGCCAGCCGCGCCCGGTGCCGATGAGCCCCCGCCCGCAGCCGGTGCAGCCGCCGCAATACGTGCCGCCGGGCGCCATGCAGCAGAGCCGCGGCGGCGGCTTCCTCGGCTCGGCGCTGACCACGGCGGCGGGCGTCGCCGGCGGCATGGTGCTGGGCAACATGCTGATGGGCGCCTTCTCCGGCGGCGCGGCCGAGGCGGCCACGGCCGCGACCGACGCGGCCGGCAGCTTCGCGCAGGATGCCGTGCCGACCTCCAGCCCCTGGACCGACCCGGCCGCGCAGGATGCCGTGCCCGCCAGCGACAGCTACGGCAATGACGCCTATGGCGACACGGGCGGCTATGCCGACGATGCCGGCGCCGAGGATGGCGGGTTCGACGACGAGATCTGAGCCGCGCCCCGCGCGGCGCGGCCTCGGAGGAACGATGGGGCCGGGGGAGCGATCCCCCGGCCTTTTTTCATGCCCGCTTGCCGCCGGCGCCGGCACGGGCGAAAGCTGGCGCCATGCGCATCCCCGATCTCGACCTCGACCTGCTGCGCTGCTTCGTGCAGGTGGCCGAGCGCGGCGGCTTCACCGCCGGCGCCGCGGCGCTGGGCCTGACGCAATCGGCCGTCAGCCTGAAGGTGAAGCGGCTGGAGGAGCTGCTGCAGAAGCGCGTGCTGGAGCGCACCAGCCGCAGCATCGCGCTCACGCGGGAGGGCGAGACGCTGCTGGCCTATGCCCGCCGCATGCTGGCGCTGAACGACGAGGCGGTGCGCCGGCTGGTGGCACCGCCCGTGACGGGCCGGCTGCGGCTCGGCGTGGCGGACCATTTCGTGCCGCGCAACCTGGCGCCGATCCTGGCCCGCTTCGCCCGCACCTTCCCCGAGCTGCGGCTGGAGATCGAGGTGGGCCGCAGCCACGAGCTGCGCGCCTCGCAGGAGCGCGGCGCGCTGGACCTGGTGCTGGGCAAGCGGCGCGAGGGCGAGACGGAGGGCCGCCCGATCTGGACCGAGCCGATCGTCTGGGTGGCGCCGCCCGGCTGGATGCCGCCCGAGGGCCGCCCGCTCCCCGTGGCCATGCTGCCCCAGGGCTGCATGTTCCGCGACCGGGCGCTGGCCGCGCTGGCCCGCGCCGGGCTGGCCTTCGAGGTGGTCTATGTCTCGGCCAGCCTGCTCGGCGTGGCGGCGGCGGCGCAGGCGGGGCTGGCCGCCACGGTGCTCGGCCGCTCCGGCCTGCCGGAGGGGCTGGCCGAGCTTTCCGGCCTGCCCGGCCTCGGCGTGGCCGAGATGGCGGTGTTCGGCGACGCCACCAACCAGACCCAGCTCGTCGAGCCGCTGATCGCGCTGATCCGCGAGAGCCTGGGCGGCTGACCAGGGCCGCCGAACCTGCGCCGCGGGTGGAAGGGCGGGGATTTCACGGGATGTTCAGCCGCCCGGTGCAGGATGGCCTGGCTCCTCCCCCCTCCCCCCGACAGGCGACCGCATGCAGCCCCTTCCCTCTCCGCCGCCCGGCCTCCAGCAAGGCGGGGCCAGGGCGGACCCGGCGATGCACATACAGGCGCTCGAGCAACGCCTCGCCGCCCTGGAGCAGCGCCTCCAGGAGACGCCGGCCGAGGCGCATCGCCGCCGGATCGACAGCGCCCTGGAGGCCGCGCGGGGCTGCCGCCTGCGGCTGGAGGGCGGACCGCTCATCGTGGTGCCGACCCACTTCAAGGGGCGTGGCCTGATATACATCGGAGACCAGGTGCAGTTCGGCTGCACGGGGTCCTTCCGCGAGACGGGCGCGATC
The DNA here is from genome assembly GCF_058833935.1 of Roseomonas sp. TS2. Taxonomy (NCBI): domain Bacteria; kingdom Pseudomonadati; phylum Pseudomonadota; class Alphaproteobacteria; order Acetobacterales; family Roseomonadaceae; genus Roseomonas; species Roseomonas sp. TS2. Next base: position 6,706 of record NZ_JCACVY010000065.1, read on the forward strand.
TGGGTCGAGGCCCGCAACCCCCACTCTGTCATCCGCATCGGCGCCGGCTGCATCGTCAACAACAACACCGTGCTCTGCGCCGAGGGCGAGGGCATCACCATCGGCGCCGGCACGCTGATCGGCACCCATGTGCAGATCATCGACACCGACGGGCATGACCTCCACCCGGCCCGCCGGCGGAACGGCAAGCCGGCCACCGCGCCGGTGCAAATCGGGCGGAACGTGTTCATCGGATCGAACGCCGTGCTGCTGAAGGGCATCCGTGTCGGTGACGATGCGGTGGTGGCGCACAGCGCCGTTGTGGCCGGGGACGTGGCGCCAGGCAGCATCGTCGCCGGCAACCCCGCGCGGGTCGTCGGCCGGGTTCCTGCCGGGGAGGGAGGAGAGCCATAGCATCGCCCCGGCTTCCGGGGAGGCGGGCGGGGGTTTGACAGGCCCCGCAGCCCGGGCGCAGCCTCGCTGCCCCATCCGCGCCCCCAACCCGCGCCCAAGGAAATTCCGCATGGCCACGCCCGGCCCCGACCTGTCACAGCCACTCCACCGGGGGCCACACGGGGAGCCGCCCGACCGGGACTGGCGCATCATCGGCCTGATCGGCACCGGCCATTTCCTGTCGCATTTCTACATGCTGTGCCTGGCGCCGCTCTTCCCCATCTGGCGCGAGGAGTTCGGCGTCTCCTACGCGGCGCTCGGCCTCTCGGTCGCGCTGATGAGCGGCGTCACCGCCCTGTTGCAGACGCCGGTCGGCTTCCTGGTGGACCGGCACGGGGCGCGCCCCTACCTCATCGGCGGCACGCTGCTGATGACGCTCTCCATCTCCGCCATGGCCTTTGCGCCCAGCTACTGGGTGATCCTGGGGCTGGCCATGCTGTCGGGCATCGGCAACAGCGTCATCCACCCGGCCGACTACGCCATCCTCGCCGGCTCCATCAACAAGGCGCGCATGGGCCGCGCCTTCGCCTGGCACACGCTGACGGGCAATCTCGGCTTCGCGCTGGCGCCGCCCATCATCGTGGCCCTGGCCGCCACCATGGGCTGGCGCTGGGGGCTGATGCTGGTGGGGCTGCTCGGCCTGCCGGTGGTGGGCGCCATCCTGCTGCAGAGCCGCATCCTGGCCGACCAGCCGAAGGCGCGCGGGGCCAAGGCGGCCGAGGGCGGCGCGACGGTGCTGCTCTCCCGCCCCATGCTGCTGTTCTTCGCCTTCTTCCTGCTCTCCTCCATGGCGGGCTCGGGCATCCAGGCCTTCGTCATCACGGTGCTGGACCAGCTCTGGGGCATCCCCATCGCCATGGGCTCCATGGCGCTCACCGGCTACATGATGGGCGCCACCGGCGGCGTGCTGGTGGGCGGCTGGTTCGCCGACCGCTACACGCGGCACGGCGCCTTCGTCATCGGCCTCACCCTGGTGGCGATGACGCTGATCCTGGCGCTCGGCGCGCTGCCCATCCCCGGGCCGCTGGCCGTGGCGCTGGCCCTCGGCGCGGGCCTCGCGCTGGGCGCCAGCCGCACCCCGCGCGACGTCATGGTGAAGGACGCGGCGCCGCCCGGGCAGATCGGCAAGGTGTTCGGCTTCATCTCCGCCGGCCTGCCGCTGGGCGGCGCGCTGACGCCGGTGCCCTTCGGCCTGCTGCTCGATGCCGGGCTGCCGCATCTGGTGCTGCCGCTGGTGGCGGTGCTGCTCGGCCTCTCGCTGCTCTGCATGGGCGGGGCGCGCGGCAGCGTCCGCGCCAGCCGCGCCCCCACCGCCGCCCCCGCCGAGTAGCGTGTCCGGCCTCGGCCTCCTGCTGGAGGTGCTGAACTGGGCCGGCTCGGCGGCCTTCGCCATCTCCGGCGCGCTGGTGGCCTCGCGCAAGCAGCTGGACCCGGTGGGGTTCATCCTGATCGCCGCCACCACCGCCTTCGGCGGCGGCACGGTGCGGGACGTGCTGCTGGGCCGCACCGCGGCCTGGCTCGGCACGCCGGGGCTGGCGCTGATGGTGGCGCTGCTGGCGCTGGCGGTGTTCTTCACCGCGCACCGGGTGGAGCGGCGCTTCGTGCCGCTGCTCTGGGCGGACGCGGTGGGCATGGCGCTCTTCGCCGTGCTGGGGGCGGAGGCGGCGCTCGGCGCGGGCGCCAGCCCCTGGGCGGCCATCCTGCTCGGCATGATCACCGCCACCTTCGGCGGCGCCCTGCGCGACGTCATCTGCGGCGAACTGCCGCTGATCCTGCGGAAGGAGATCTATGCCACGGCGGCGGCGGCGGGGGCCGCGCTGTTCGTGGCGCTCACCCTGGCTGGCACCGACCGCGCCCTGGCGGTGTGCGCGGGCATGGGGGCCGCCTTCCTCATCCGGGCGGCGGCGCTGCGGCGGAGCTGGTCGCTGCCCACCTATAAATCCAGGGCGGGGCGGGATTATCCGGACCAAAGGCCAGGGGAATGAATTCCCCTGGACCCCTTCTTTTTTCTGTCAGTTTTTACCAGCCATTGATGCGGTTCCACACCGCCACGACCTGCCGGCCGCCATCGACCACGTGGTAGCGGTCGAAGGCCGCCGCCGTCAGGCAGGCATGATTGGGGGCGACGCGGACCAGGTCGCCCAGGTGGAGGTCCAGCAGCCCCTCGCCGCCGCGCGCCTCGCCATGCTCCTGGTGGGTGCGCACCACCAGCGCCTCGCCGAAGCACGGCGTGCCATCCGCGCCCAGCACCCGGCCGAACTGGTAGTCGCGCGGCGCGGCCTGGGTGCTGCGGTCCTTCGACAGCGCCAGCGCGCCGGCATCGAGCAGCACCGCCTGCCGCTCCGGCTTGCGGCCGGTGACGCTGGCCAGCACCGTCAGCGCGATGTCCTCCGGTTCATGCACGCCGAGCTGCATCTGCAACAGGTCGCCGAACATGTAGACGCCGGCCCGCACCTCGGTCACGCCATCCAGCCGCTCGGCATAGAGCACCGTGGGGGAGGAGCCGAGCGAGACGATGCCGACCCTGTGCCCCGCCGCGCGCAGCCGTTCCGCCGCGCCGGTGACGCCCGCCCGCTCCGTCTCGGCGATGCGCGCCATCTCCGCCGCCGAACGCCCGGCATAGGAATGCCCGGCATGGGTCATCACGCCGGCCAGCCGCCCGCCCAGGATCGCCGCCAGCTCCGGCAGCAGCGGGGAATCGGGCGCCACGCCGCCCCGGCCCTCGCCCACATCCACCTCGATCAGCGCGGTGAGCGGGCCGGGATGCGCGGCCACGGCGCGCGCCACCTCGGCATCGTCCAGGATCACCTTCACGGCGGCGCCGGCGGCGTTCAGCGCGGCGATGGCGTCCAGCTTCCGCGGCGTGACGCCCACGGCGTAGATCTGGTCCCGGTAGCCGCCTTCCGCGAAGTAGCGCGCCTCGGCCAGCGTCGAGACGGTGATCGGGCCGTGGCCGGGGGCGGCGAGCGCCGCCACCTCCAGGCTCTTGGCGGTCTTCATGTGCGGGCGCAGCACCACGCCGGGGTGGCGCGCCACCGCCGCCGCCATGCGCGCCAGGTTGCGCTTCAGGATGCCGAGGTCGAGCACCAGGGCCGGGGTGGGCAGGTCGTCGAGCGTGGTCATGCGGGGCTCCAGCGCGTCTCGGGGTCCAGCGGCAGCACGGGGCGCGGCAGCCTGGTCCAGGCGAAGCGGTCGAGGATGGGGGAGGTCAGGCCGGGCGCGTCCACCTCGACGATCCGGCCGTTGGAGAAGAACTCGTCGAAGCCGCCGCGGAAATGCCCGCGCGACTTCACCACCACCGCCCGCGCCGCGCCGATGTCGAGGCCCAGGTGCTCGAGGAAGGCGGGGTCCGCGCATTGCGTGCGGCGGCTGATGACCACCACGGTGATGCCGCCCAGCCGCAGCGCGGCGGTGGGGCCGAGCCGCATGGCGGTGTTGGCGAAGATGCCGCGCCGCCCCGTCACCGCGCCATCCGAGAGCGCCACCACCTCCGCCTCGGCGGCGAAGGGGTGGGCGAAGCCCTCGCCCGCCTTGCCCCGGTTGAAGCGGGCGGTGAAGCGGGCGCCCTGCCCCAGCGCATGCGCCTCGGCGGCCAGCGCGGGGTCGTGGATGACGCCGAAGATCGCGCCCTGCACCCCCGCCTCGTGGAAGGCCCGCAGGATGAACATGGTGTTGCCGCCGCCGCCACCGCCCGGGTTGTCCGCCACGTCGGCGAAGGCCAGCGGCACCTCGGAGGTCTGCGCGCGCTCCACCGCCTCGGCCAGCGAGGTCAGCTTCGCCACGAAGCGGTCGCGCCGCGCCCAGGCGGCCTCGGCCAGCTTGGTGGCCAGCGCCTCGCAGGCCGCCGCGTCCGGGCCGGTGACGATGACGGCGAAGCCGTTGAAGGGCGTGTCGCCATAGGCGAAGCCCGCCATGGCCGAGACATTGGCCACACGCTGCGGCCCCAGTTCCGCAAGCCGCTCCTGCCCGAGGTCGATCACCTCGGCATAGGGGCCGTGGGACGTCAGCAGGCTGACGGTGGGCGCTACGATCGGCAGCCGGCGGAAGGCGCGGCAAAAACGCTCGCCGGCCAGCAGCCGGCGCATCAGCTGCGCCGATTCCGCGCCGCGCTCGCGCATGTCCAGATGCGGGTTGGTGCGGTAGCCCACGAAGGCGTCGCAGTCGCGCACCATGCTGTCCGAGACATTGGCGTGCAGGTCGTAGCTGCACACCAGCGGCACGCCCTCGCCCAGCACGTCGCGGATCAGCGCCTGCAGCGCGCCCTCGGGGTCGTCCATCTCCGTGGCGAGGCCGGCGCCGTGCATCACGCAATAGACGCCATCCACCGCGCCGCGCAGCGCCTCCAGCCCGGCGCGCCACTGCGCCAGCATGGCGTCGAACAGCGTCTGCTCCACCGGCCCATTCGGCTCGGCCATGGCGAGCAGGAGAGGCAGCGGCCGCCACGGCCCGGCGGCGTCCATCTCCGCCACGAAGCCCGGCATCTCGGCCAGCGCCACGGGGGCGGCGGAGCGGGCATCCTCCAGGATCGCCTCGCCCTCCAGCCAGCAGCGGAAATCCTCCCGCCGCGCCACGGGGGCGAAGCGGTTGCACTCGATGGAGAAGCCCAGCAGGGCGATGCGCGGGGCGGCGGTCACAGGCTCACCCCCGCCAGCTCGGCATGGCGCTGCGTGGCCTTCAGCCCGCTGCCCGTCAGCACCACCACGGTGGTCTCCTCCTCGCGGATGGTGCCGTCCTCCAGCAGCCGGCCGAAGGCGGCGGCGGCCTGGGCGCAGGTCGGCTCCACATAGAGGCCGCGCCGCGCCAGGCCGCGCGTGGCGCGGACGATCTCGGTCTCGCTCAGCAGCACGGCGCCGCCCCGGCTCTCCCGCAGCACCGCCAGCACCTCGGCCCTGCGCAGCGGCTGGGCGATGGCGGTGCCCTCGGCGATGGTGGGGATGGGGTCGGCGGCGTCCTCGCCGAGCCATTCACGGGCGATCGGGCCGCAATTCTCCGGCTGCGCGGCGAAGATGCGCGGCAGCCGCCCGATCTCCCCCGCCCGCATCAGCTCGCCGAAGCCGATGCCGCAGCCCAGCACGTTGGAGCCGGCGCCGCAGGGGACGATGACATTGTCCGGCGCGCGGAAGCCGAGATCCTCCCACAGCTCGTAGGCCAGCGTCTTGGTGCCGTGCAGGAAGAAGGGGTGCCAGTTGTGGCTGGCGTAGAAGATATCCGCCGCCGGGTCGCTGCCCTCGGCGAGCGCCGCGTCGGCGCAATCCTGCCGGCTGCCCGGCACCAGCTGGATGCCGGCGCCCATGGCGCGGGACTGCACGGTCTTGGCCGGGCTGGTCGAGGCCGGCACCATGATCTTGGCGCGCATCCCGCCGGCGGCGGCATAGGTGGCGATGGCGGCGCCGCCATTGCCGGAGCTGTCCTCCAGCACCGCCTCGATGCCCTGGTCGCGCAGCAGCGAGAGCATCACCGAGGCGCCCCGGTCCTTGAAGCTGCCGCTCGGCATGAACCACTCGCACTTGAAGCGCACCGGCGCGCCGGCCCACTCCCCTTGCAGCAGGGGGGTGCAGCCCTCGCCCAGGCTGATCGGCGCCGCGGGCATGAAGGGCAGCGCGGCGGCGTAGCGCCACAGGCTGCGCTCCCCGCCGGCGATGTCGGCCCGGGTGATGCCGGGCAGGTCGGTCAACAGCAGCGGCTGGCCCTCGGGGCCACACCAGCGGGGGGTGTCGAGCGGCCAGGTGCGGCCGGAGCGGGGGTCGAGATAGGCGGCGTTCGGCATGATGAGACACCCTGGCTTGCGCAGGCGCGCCCGGCAAGGGTACCCCCTTGCCCCATGCAACACGCCGATGCCGTCGCCCGCCTCGCCGCCGACCTCGTCCGCCTGGACAGCCGCAGCTTTGTCTCCAACCGCGCGGTGGCCGACCGCATCGCGGCCGAGCTGGAGGGCTTCGCGCTGGAGCGGCTCGACTACGCCGACGCCGCCGGCGTGGCCAAGCAGGTGATCGTCGCGCATCGCGGCCCGCCCGGCGGGGTGGCGCTGTCCGGCCATATGGACACGGTGCCGGACACCGGCTGGACGGACGACCCCTTCTCGGGCCGCATCGACGCGGAAGGCGTGCTGCACGGCCTCGGCGCGGCCGACATGAAGGGGCCGCTCGCCGCCTGCATCGTGGCCGCCCGCACCCTGCCGGCGCACCTGCCCGCCACCCTCCTCATCACCACCGACGAGGAGACCACCAAGATGGGCGCGCGCCGCATCGCCGACCATTCCGCGCTCGCCCGCCAGGCGGCGCCACGCGGCATCGTGGTGGCCGAGCCCACGGGGATGCTGCCGGTGCGCGGCCACCGCAGCAACATCGACTTCATCGCAGTGGCGGAGGGGGTGCAGGCGCATTCCTCGCTCGGCGTGGGCCGCAACGCCAACTGGGCGCTGATCCCCTTCCTGGTGGAGATGCAGGCGCTGGCCGAGCGGCTGCGCGCGGACGCCAGCCTGCACGACGCCGCCTACGCGCCCCCCTTCAGCGACTTCAACCTGGTGCTCGACAACCACGGCGCGGCGATGAACGTGACGGTGCCGAAGGCCACCGCGCGCATCAAGTTCCGCTACAGCCGCAGCATCGACCCCAGCCCCATCGTGGCGGCGGTGGAGGCGGCCGCCGCGCGGGCCGGCGTGACGCTCGACGTCATCCGCCAGGGCCGCCCGCCCGAGACGCCTGCCGACCACCCCTTCATCCGCGCCGCCGAGGCCGCCACCGGCCACGCCGCCGAGACCCGCCCCTTCGGCACCGATGCCAGCGAGCTGCAGGAGATCGCCCCCTGCGTGATCCTGGGCCCGGATGTGATGGACACCGCCCACTCCCCGCGCGAGCGCGCCCACCTGGCGCGGCTGGCGGCGGCGGTGCCGGTGTTCCACCGGCTGATGGGCGGCTGACGGGCGGCTGACGGGCGGCTGGGGCCTCAGGACAGCGCGCGCAGCGCCGCGCGCAGCGCATCGGGCGGCACCGGCGCCGGCGCGGCGGCCAGCTCCGCCTCCACCACCCCATGCAGCGCGCGCCAGGCCGGCACGGCGCGGGCCAGCACCGCCTGCCCCTGCTCCGTCAGCGAAAGGCGGCGGCTGCGCCGGTCCTGCGGGTCGGTGCCGATGGCCACCAGCCCGTTCCGCTCCAGCGGCTTCAGCGCTGCGGTCAGGGTGGTGCGGTCCATGGCCAGCAGCGCCGCCACCGGGCCGAGGGGCGGCGGCTCCGGCCGGTTCAGCGCCATCAGCAGGGAGAACTGGCCGCTGGTCAGCCCCAGCGGGCGCAGCGCCTCGTCGAAGCGGCGGGCCAGGGCGCGCGCCGCGCGCTGCGTATGCAGGCAGAGGCAGGCATCCCGCACCTCCAGCGTCGTTGCGTAGGACACATGTTTTGACATGCGGCATTTATGTTGATATCAACCCAAAAATCAAGGGCGCAACGCCCGGAGAGCAGGGAAGGAAAGCAGGCATGCAGTATGTGGAAGGTTTCGTCCTGGCCGTGCCGGCCGGCAACAGGGAGGTCTATCGCCGCCACGCCGCCGAGGCGGCGGCGCTGTTCCGCGAGTTCGGCGCCACCCGCGTGGTGGAATGCTGGGGCGACGACGTGCCGGATGGCAAGGTCACCGACTTCCGCGGCGCGGTGAAGGCGGAGGCGGGCGAGATCGTTGTCTTCAGCTGGATGGAGTTCCCGAGCAAGGCGGTGCGCGACACGGTGCATGCGCGCGTCATGTCCGACCCGCGCATGAAGGCCATGATGAGCGGCGAGACGCCCATGCCCTTCGACGGCAAGCGCATGATCTATGGCGGCTTCACCACCCTCCTCGACAGCTGAGGCCGCCCTCCGGCGGCAGGCCTGGCGGGGCCGCGCGGGCGCCTCACTCCCCCGGCACGGCCTCGGGGGCCGGTTGCCCGGGGGCGTGCTGCGGCCGCGGCGGCGTCAGCGGCTCCGGCCCGATGAACGGGCCGCCCATCGCCTGAGCCGCCAGCCGCTCGCGGTCGCGCAGCCGCACCGCGTGCTCCGCCGCCTGCGCCTCCTCGCGCGGCAGGCCGAGCGCCAGCAGCGCCTCCCGCCCCAGCAGCAGCGCCGATTCCACCGTCTCGCGCACCGGGGCCTCGATGCCGCGCGCCATCAGCGCCAGGGCGTGCACCCGGTCATAGGCACGCACCAGGCAGGGCGTCTCGGGGAAGGCCTCCTGCACCACGGCCACCACGCGGTCGGTCACCTCCGGCCGGTCGGTGCAGACCACGATCATCCGTGCCCGCCCGGCGCCGGCGGCGCGCAGCACGTCGAGCCGCGTGCCGTCGCCGTAATGCACGCGGGCGCCGAAGCGGCCCGCCTCCTGGATGCGGTGGGTGTCGTTGTCGAGCAGGGTGAGAGAGAGGCCCTGGCGCAGCAGCACCTGCGAGACAAGCTGGCCGAAGCGGCCGAAGCCCACCACCAGCACGCTGCCGCGCGCGTCGGAGTAGTCCTCCTCCGGCATCGGGCGGCGGCACAGCGCCAGCAGGCGCGGCGCCAGCCGCAGCAGCGGCGGGGTGGTGGCCATGGAGAGGGTGACGAGCGCCACCAGCAGGCTGGCAAGCGAGGGCGCCATCACCCCCGCCGCCGCGGCCGCCGAATAGAGCACGAAGCCGAACTCGCCGCCCTGCGCCAGCACCAGCCCGACGCGCAGCGCGGTGGCCGGCGGGTGGCCGAAGGCACGCGCCGCGCCATAGGTGGCCAGCGCCTTCAGCGCCACCAGCAGCAGCACGCCGGCCAGCAGCAGCGGCGCCTGCGCCCAGACCACGCCGAGATCGACGCTCATCCCCACCGAGAGGAAGAACAGGCCGAGCAGCAGGCCGCGGAACGGCTCGATATCCGCCTCGAGCTCGTGCCGGTAGTTGGATTCGGCCAGCAGCACGCCGGCCAGGAAGGCGCCGAGCGCCATGGAGAGGCCGGCCAGCGCCATCAGCCCGGCGGCGCCCAGCACCACCAGCAGGGCGGCGGCGGTCATGATCTCGCGCGCGCCGGAGCGGGCCAGCAGGCCGAAGAGCGGGTTGAGCAGGTAGCGCCCCGCCAGCACCACCGCCGCCACCGCGCCTAAGCCCAGCGCCACCCCCACCCAGGCCGGATGCTCCGCCGCCGCCGGGTGCGGCGAGAGGAAGGCCACCAGCGCCAGCAGCGGCACGATGGCGAGGTCCTGCAGCAGCAGCACGGCGAAGGCGGTGCGGCCATGCGGCGCTTCCAGCTCGCCCTTCTCCTCCAGCAGCTGCATCACCAGGGCGGTGGAGGAGAGCGCCAGCCCCAGCCCGGCCACCACCGCGGCCGCCCAGCCATGCCCGAGCAGCCAGGGCAGCGGCGCCAGCAGCGCGGCGCAGAGCAGCACCTGCGCCGTGCCGAGGCCGAGGATGTCCCGCCGCAGCGCCCAGAGCCGGCCGATGTTCAGCTCCAGCCCGATGATGAACAGCAGCAGCACGATGCCGAACTCGGCGATGCCGGCCACCCGCTCCGGCTCGCCGAACAGCCCGAGCCCCCAGGGCCCGATGACGATGCCCGCCGCGATGTAGCCCAGCACCGAGCCGAGACCCGCCCGCTTGGCCAGCGGCACGGCGATGACCGCCGCGCCCAGGAACACCATGGGCGCCAGGATGGGGGTGAGATGGCTGGCCTCGGCCATGAGGATGTTCCCTGCAGGTGGAGGGCCTGATTAGGGCACCCCGCGCACCACCCTGCAACGATGCCGCCGGCGGCCCATTTCCTCCCCGTCACACCGGACAAGTGAGGAGGAGCCTTCGATGAAAGGCATTGTGCTGCACGCCCCCGGCGGGCTGGACCGGCTGGAGCGGGCGGAGATGGACGACCCCGGCGCCCCCGGCCCCGGCGAGATCCGTGTCCGCCTCCACGCCAGCTCGCTGAACTACCACGATTACGGCGTGGTGGCCGGGCGGATGCCGACGGCGAATGGCCGCATCCCCATGTCGGACGGCGCCGGCGTGGTGGAGGCGGTGGGTGCCGGCGTGGCGGAGTTCGCGCCGGGGGACCATGTGGTCTCGGTGTTCTTCCCCACCTGGATGGACGGCGCGGCGACGCTCGGTGACTTCTCCACCGTGCCGGGCGACGGGGTGGACGGCTATGCGCGGCAGGCGGTGGTTCGCCCCGCCACCTGGTTCACCCGCGCGCCACGCGGCTGGAGCCATGCCGAGGCGGCGACGCTGACCACCGCCGGCCTCACCGCCTGGCGCGCCCTGGTGGGCGATGGCGCGCTGAAGGCGGGCGAGGTGGTGCTGGTGCTGGGCACCGGCGGCGTCTCGATCTTCGCGCTGCAATTCGCCCGCATGATGGGGGCGCAGGTCATCGTCACCTCCTCCTCGGACGAGAAGCTGGAGCGCGCCCGCGCCCTCGGCGCCGCGCACACCCTCAACTACCGCGAGCACGAGGATTGGGGCCGCCGGGCACGGGACTGGACCGGCGGGCGCGGCGTCGATCACGTGGTGGAGGTGGGCGGGCCGGGCACCCTGGCGCAGTCCATCCAGGCGGTGCGCGTCGGCGGCCACATCTCGCTGATCGGCGTGCTCACCGGGCGCGGCGGCGAGGTGCCGACCGCGGCGCTGATGGCGAAGCAGGCGCGGCTGCAGGGCCTCATCGTCGGCAGCCGGCGGCAGCAGCAGGAGCTGGTGCGGGCGCTGGAGGCCACCGCGGTGAAGCCGGTGATCGACCGAAGCTTCACGCTGGAAGAAATCTCGGACGCCTTCCGCCACCAGGAGGCGGGGGCGCATTTCGGCAAGATCTGCCTGGAGTTCTAAGAAAGCCGTTCTTTTTTGGAAAAAAGAACCAAAAAACTTCTGTCAGTTGGCGTCACGCTGATGGCGAGGCGGGACGCCAAACTGACAAAGTCTTTTTGCTTCTTTTTCTTCAGAAAAAGAAGGTTCTTCTCTTACTCCAGCGTCTCCAGCAGCTCGCACAGCGTGCCGCAGCGCGGCGCCAGCTCGCGCCACAGGATGTGCTCGAACTCCGCATGGGCGCCGGCGCCGGAGCAGCCGAGGCCGTCCAGCGTGGGCACGCCCATGGCGGCGGTGAAGTTGCCGTCCGAGCCGCCGCCACGGTGCTGCTTCGGCAGGTCGTAGCCGAGCCGGGCGGCGATCTCCCGGGCGCGGGCGTAGAGCGCCAGGTTGCCCGGCCCCTCCTCCATCGGCGGGCGGTTGAGGCCGCCCTCCACGGCCACCGTGGTGCCCTCGGGCTGCGCGCCGGCCATGGCCTTGATGGCGGCCTCGATGCGCGCCCCGTCCTCCAGCGTGGCGACGCGGAAATCCACCTCGCACCCCGCCTCGTTCGGGATCACGTTGGGCCGGGTGCCACCCCAAATGGGCGCGCAGTTGGTGGTGGTGCCGCCGGGCAGGTCCACCAGCGCATGGATCCGCCCGATCAGCCGCGCCAGCGTGACGACGGCGCTGGCGCCGTCCTGCCAGTTGCCGCCGGCATGGGCGCTCTGCCCCTGCACGCGGATGGTGAAGCGCCCCACCCCCTTGCGCGCGGTGACACAGCACTTGTCCGCCCCGCCCGCCGGCTCCGGGATCAGCACGGCGCAGGCGCCCGCCGCCTCGCGCTCGATCAGCGCCCGGCTGGTGCCGCTGCCCACCTCCTCGTCCGAGGTCAGCAGCAGGGTGATGGGGCTCTTCGTCGCCACCTTCTGCCGCAGGATCTCCCGCACCGAGTGGAAGGCGAAGAAGCTGCCGGCCTTCATGTCGTAAATGCCGGGGCCATAGGCCTTCTCGCCCTCTACCCGGAAGGGGATGGTGTTGGCCAGCGTGCCGTGGTCCCACACCGTGTCCAGGTGGCCGGCCACCAGTACGGGCTTTCCGGCGCCGGGAGTGCGCGCCACCAGGTGGTCGCCGAAGCCCCGCGTACCGGGGATGCGCTCGACCACCGCGCCCACGGCGCGCAGCTCGGCCTCGGCCTTGTCCATCAGCCCGTTGATGGCGGAGGGGTCGGTGGTGGGGGTCTCGTGCTCCACCCAGCCGCGGAGTTCCTCCAGCAGGCGTTCGCTGGTGCCGAGTTCGGTGACAGGCATGGGGCCGTTCGCTCCTTCCGGTTGGGCCGGCGGTTGTCGCGCCCCATGGCCGGCTTGTCCATCCGGGCGCCCGCCGCTAAGGCATTGGTCTTCTTTCCCCGGCGGCCGGGCGAACCCGGCCTGGCGGCCAACCGGAATGACTGTGCCGATGAAGCGTGTCTGTGTGTTCTGCGGCTCCAACCCGGGCCTGAACCCGGCCTATGCCGCCGCCGCCCGCGCCATGGGGCGCGCCATCGCGGCGCAGGGCCTCGGCCTCGTCTATGGCGGCGGCCATGTCGGGCTGATGGGCATCGTGGCCGACGCCGCCATGCGCGGCGGCGCCGAGGTCATCGGCATCATCCCCGAGACGCTGATGAAGCGCGAGGTCGGGCATGGCGCCATCACCGACCTGCGGGTGGTCTCCACCATGCATGAGCGCAAGGCGATGATGGCCGACCTGGCGGATGGCTTCGTCGTGCTGCCGGGCGGCATCGGCACGCTGGAGGAGGCGGTGGAGGCCTTCACCTGGACGCAGCTCGGCATCCACGACAAGGGCCTCGTCTTCCTCGACACCGCCGGCTACTGGCAGAGCCTGTCGTCGGTGTTCGACCACATGGTGGCCGAGGGCTTCCTGCACGAGAAGCACCGCGCCATGGTCACCTTCGCCGAGGACCCGGACGCGGCGCTGGAGGCGCTGGCCCGCTTCACGCCGGTGACGGTGGAGAAATGGGCCGAGAAGACGCAGCGCTGAGCCCCGCCGCGATGGGTGCCGCCCCGCCATGATCCTCTCGGACTGGAAAGCCATCCCCGAGGCCGCGCGCGGCGCCACCGTGGCGCTCGGCAATTTCGACGGCGTGCATCTCGGCCACCGCGCCGTGCTGCGCGCCGCCCATGCCGCGCGGCCCGGGCTGAAGCTGGTGGCGCTGACCTTCGAGCCGCACCCGCGCGAGCATTTCCGCCCCGACGACCCGCCCTTCCGCCTCACCCTGGCCGAGGCCAAGGCGCGGGCGCTGATGGCGGCGGGCGCCGACTTCGTGCTGGCCCTGCCTTTCGACGCCGCCCTGGCCGCCATGCCGGCGGAGGCCTTCGTCTCCGAGGTGCTGCACGGCGCGCTCGATGCCCGCCATCTCTCCTGCGGCGCCGATTTCGCCTTCGGCCACCGCCGCGGCGGCGACGTGGCCTTCCTCGCCGCGCGGGCCGAGGCGCTGGGCATGGGCCTCTCCGTGGTGCCGCCGGTGACGGATGCGGGCGGCCCCCTCTCCTCCTCCCGCATCCGCCGGGTGCTGCAGGATGGCTACCCGGAGCGCGCCGCGCAGAAGCTCGGCCGGCCGTGGGAGATCTGCGGCACGGTGAGCCATGGCGACAAGCGCGGCCGCACCATCGGCTTCCCCACCGCCAACATCCCGCTCGGGCGGCACCTGGAGCCGGCGCGCGGCGTCTACGCCATCCGCGCCTCGCTGGCCGGTGGGCAGGTGGTGCCGGGGGTGGCCAATATCGGGCTGCGCCCCACCGTGGGCGGCACGGAAAGCCGGGTGGAGGCGCATCTCTTCGACTACCAGGGCGACCTCTACGGGCAGGAGGTCTCGGTGGCGCTGCTGCACTTCCTCCGCCCCGAGAAGCGCTTCGCCGGCCTGCCGGAGCTGGTGGCGCAGATCGGGGCCGACGCCGCCGAGGCCCGCCGCCTGCTGCTGGGCTGAAGGCGCGGCGGGAAGGGCCCTATTCCTTCCCGAAGCCCAGCGCCCGCAGCGCCGCGATGCTGCCCGCCGCCGAACGGTGGTGCACGAAGACGCCGCCCTTCTTCTCCCACTCCTCGGCGGCGCTCGCCCGGTCATCGACCAGGACATGCCCCGGCCCGGACCAGCGCGGCTTCTCGCGGCTCATGCAGGTGATGACGGGCACATGTGCCCCCAGCATCCGCGCCACCCAGCGGCGCTTCTGCTCCGGCGCCCAGGCGCCGAGCGGCAGGCCGGTGAGGATGGTGGGGTGGCAGGGCGCGCAGAAGCGCCAGAGCTCCTGCGCGTCGTGCATGAACTCCAGCGTCTCGAAGAAGCGCGGCGCGCGGGCGAGCGCGGCCCACATGGTCCTGAGGGGCAGCGCCTCGGGCCGCTGGCCGGTGATGGCGTGCACGCCGCGGTCGAAATCGGCCAGCACGCCGTCGAGGTCGAGAAAGAGCGGGGGCATGGGCGGGCTCCGGTAAAAGGGGTCCGGCGGAGGGGGCTCCCGCATCTGGCGCGGCCCGGCGCCGCCGGCAAGCGGCGCCGAGTCTCCCTTGACCCCTGCCGCGCGGGGTCGCAAAACGCCGCCATGTCCCGGACGCAGCCTCGGCCGCAGGCGCCCCTGCTGGCGGCGCGAATTAGC